>DASQQH010000103.1:0-3125 GCA_035643555.1 Acidimicrobiales bacterium
TCCTCGCCGGCGCCGGGAGCCGGTGCCGGGCCGGGCCACGACCCGGGCGCCGTCGGGGGAGCTGGGCACGGGCGTCGGTGCCATCAGTGGCCTCCGAGGGGATCGGTGGCGAGGTGGTGCAGGGCGGAGGAGGTGGTGGCCCCGCTGGGGTCGGGGACGGTGGCCGGGCCCGACGCCCCCGCGCCGAACACCGGGGCGGCGGGGCCGGTCCCCTGGGAGCTGGGCCCGTTGGAGGGCACCGGGCCGTAGCGCTGGCTGCAGGGCATGGGATCAGGGCCGAGGACCTTGTTGAGGGCGTCGGCGACGTCCCCGCAGGGGCCCAGGACGGCGTTGAGGCTGGGGGGATTGGTGAAGATGTTGGTCCAGGACAGGGGCTGGGCCCCGGAGAAGGCAATGGAGGCGAAGCCCTGGACCGCCTCCTTGAGGTAGGCGGTGAACTGGGCCAGGTCGACCTGGTGGCGGCTCACGGTCTGGAGGTCGGTGTGCAGCTCGGCCAGGACTGAGTTCAGCTTGGCCTTGTTGGCGCCCACCAGGTTGGCGGTGTCGGCGGCCGCCTTGTCGGTCTGGTCCAGCAGCTGGGTGAGCTCGGCCCGGCGCTGGGCCAGCCCGCCCAGGACCACGTTGAGATTGTTGATGACCTGGACCAGCTGATGGCGGTGGCTGGCGAGGGTCCCGGCCAGGGTGTTGGCGGCGTCGATGAGCTGGCTGACCTGGGTGCTGCGGTGGTTCACGGTCGTGGTGAGCTTGTTGAGCCCGTTGATGATCGTGGCCACCTCCTGCTGCTTGCCCTTGGTGACCGCGGCCAGGTCCTGGAGCATCTTGTTGAACGCCACCCCGTTGGAGTTGTTGAGCAGGTGGGTCTGGGTCTTGCTCAGCTGCAGGAGCTCCACGGGCGTGGAGGTGTGGGTGATCACGTCCCCGGACGTGAGGAGGTGGGACCAGTCCTTGCCGGCGCGCAGGGTCACCGCCTTGGTGCCGAGCAGGGTCTCCACGGTGATGTCGGCCCTGCTGTCCTGGGGCATCTTGACCCCGCCGTTCATGTCGAGGGCCACCTTGACCCGCTTGCCGTCCAGGGTGACCTTCCCCACCTTGCCGGCCTTGACCCCCGCGATGAGGACGGGGTTTCCCTTCTGGAGGCCGGCGGAGTTGGAGAACACGGCGTCCACCGTGTACCCGCCGGTGAACATGCTGGGCCGCAGGAACAGGGACCCGTTGACGAAGACCGCGATGGTGGTGATCACCACCGCCCCGATCACCCACGCCCGCCGCTCGGTGAACGGCTTGGCCAGGGGGTTGCGGAAGCCTCCGCCGCCGGTGCCCCCACCTCCTCCGCCACCGCCCCGGCGACGGTCGGGCAGGACCCAGGTCCACCTTCCCCGGAAGGGCATGGCCAGGGGGTTCCTCATGACGCCCGCCCTCCGGTGGCGAAGTTGAAGAAGGAGTTGACGGCCTGGTTCTGCCCCGGTGGGGTGGCCGGGGCCCCGCCGCCGGCCGACGGTGGGCCCGGGCCCGACGAGGGCGAGCCCCCGGGTGCGGGCAGGCCACCCGGTGGCGGGGGCGGGGAGGCGCCGAGGGGGTTCTGGTAGCCGCAGGCGGCCTGGCCGGCCAGACAGTTGTAGACGGTGCGCACCTGGAACCACTGGCCGTAGCCCGAGATCTGGAAGTACGGGTCGAACCCCGAGCCGATGGTGGCCAGGGTGGCCTGCAGGTCGGCGTGGTGCTTGGCCAGGACGTTGGACACCGACTGCAGGTTGTCCACGATCTGGTTGATGTTGCCGGTGTTGGACTCCAGGAGCTGGCGGAAGTGCTGGTTCATGTTGGCCAGCTCCCCCACGGCGGTGTCCAGGGTGTCGTTGCGGGCCGCCAGGGTCCCCGAGGCGGCGGACAGATGGTTGATGAGGGCGCTCAGGTCGCCGTTGTGGGCCGCCACGGCCTTGAGGACCGTGTGCATGTTGTTGATCAGGCTCCCCACCTGGGAGTCCATGGACCCCAGGTTCTGGGCCAGGGTGGAGGACTTGTCGATGAGATCGCTCACCTTGGCCTGGTTGCCCTGGAGTCCCTGCACCACGGCCTGGACGAAGGCGTTGGCCTCCTGGGGGTTGACGGACTTGAGCACCGGCCCCAGGGTGTTGAGGAGCTGGCCCACCTCGCCGCCGGGCACCTCCTGGCTCAGGGGGATGGTGGCCCCGTCGTGCAGGTAGGAGCCGGTCTGGCCGGGGTACACGTAGAGGTACTTCTGGCCCAGGACGTTGCGCCACTGCAGGCCCACCTGGCTCGAGGAGCGCAGGCGGTCACCCTTGGCCACGGTGAAGGTCACGAGCGCCTCGCCGTGGTGGATGGCGACGGACTTGACCGAGCCGACCGGCACCCCGGAGATCTTGACGGCGTTGTGGGCGGCGAGGCCGCTGGCGTCGGACAGCTCGGCCTTGTAGGTGACCCGGTTGGTGAAGAAGCTCAGGTTGCCGATCTCCTTGGCCAGGAAGCCGAGGATCACCAGGCAGATGACGGCGAAGATGGCGAACTTGAGGGTCAGCCGCCCGTTCGGGCCCGACAGCTTGGGCAGGCGCATCAGCCGCTCCCTCCGAGGGTGTTGCCGATGATGGTCTGCAGCCCGTTGTTTGCCGGGGGCGCCGCCTGGGGCTTGCCCAGCTGGGTGTACACCCGGTTGGCCAGGCCCTGGAGGGCCTGGTTGGGCGACGGGGCCGGCGACGGGGAGGAGGTCGGCGGTGGCGACGGGGGCAGGGAGGAGGAGCCGGGGGGTGGCGGCGGGCCGGCGGCGGCCAGGTACGAGGAGCAGTTGAGCTTGCTGCCCGAGGCGGCCAGCTTCTCCAGCATGGGGCGCAGTGGGGCGCCCTGGGGGGTGGTGGTGAGGGGGGCCAGGAGACCGCAGACCAGGCCGTTGACCTGGTTGAACATGGTGAAGATCTTGAAATAGAAGATGTGGGAGCCGTCGGGGAGGGCGTTGGGGGACACCGCACCGGCGAACTTGAGGCTGTAGTGGTACAGGCCGGTGACCAGGGCCTGGATGTTGGCCTGGTTGGCGATGAGCACCCGGCTGACGCTGGCCCCGGAGCTGATCAGCTTGTCCATCGAGGGGCGGTAGTCGGCCAGCAGCTGGGCCAGGT
>DASQQH010000104.1:0-5808 GCA_035643555.1 Acidimicrobiales bacterium
GGGCGATGCGGCCCCCGCCCCCCCAGCCGAGCGACGCGGCGCCCCCCGAGGTCGCCGCCGCCAGCAGGTCGGCGGGGCGGTGGTGTCCCCGGCGCTCGGTGGCCAGGCGCTCGTCCAGCTCCACCGCCCGGGCCTCCTCGAACAGGTCCACCACGGCCTGGCTGTCGGTGCCCAGGCACAGGGGACTGCCGGCGCCGGCCAGGGCCCGGGCAGGCCCCACCCCGTCGGCCAGGTCCCGCTCGGTGGTGGGACACAGGCAGGCGGTGGCCCCGGCCCTGCCCAGGGCCGCCACGTCGGCGGGGTCCAGGTGGGTGGCGTGGACCATGGTGGCGGCGACCGAGAGGGCCCCGGCGTCGGCCAGCACCTGGGCCGGGGTGGCCCCGAGGACGGCCCGGCACGCCTCGTTCTCCGCCCGCTGCTCGGAGAGGTGGGCGTGCAGGGGCTGGTCCCGACCCGAGGCCGCCCCGGCCACGGTCGCCATCGCCTGGGGCGGCACCGCCCGCACGCTGTGGATCGCCGCCCCCGGACGCCACCGCCCGGTGGCGGCGAGCTCGCCCGGCCATGTCGCGGTCCGGGCCGCCCACGCCTCGGCGTCCCGGTCGCCGAACCGTTGCTGCACCTCCCCCAGCGGGGCGCCGTCGACGTTGCCCTGCAGGTAGCAGGTGTCGAGCAGGGTGAGGCGGATCCCCGCCTCGGCGGCGGCGACGACCAGGGCCTCACCCATGGCGTTGGGGTCGGCGTAGGGCACCCCGCCGGGACCGTGGTGGAGGTAGTGGAACTCCCCCACGGTGGTGATGCCGGCCAGGGTCATCTCGGCGTAGGTGGCCCTGGCCAGGCGCTTGTACGAGTCAGGGTCCAGGCCGCCGGCCACCTGGTACATGGCCTCCCGCCAGGCCCAGAAGTCCCCCACCCCCGCCTGGGTGCGGCCCCGCAGCGCCCGGTGGAAGGCGTGGCAGTGGGCGTTGGCCAGCCCGGGCAGGACCAGGCCGGCGAGCCGGGTGGCCCCGGGCGGTGGCTCGGTGCCCGCCCGCACGGCCGACACGGCCCCGCCCCGGGTCTCGACCAGGACCCCGTGGGCCACCGTCCCGTGGGAGGGCTCCCCCACCACCGCCAACTCGCACCAGTAGGCGCCCACCTCTCAGGGGTGCTCGGCCATGGGGACCGACAGGCCCCGGGAGGCGGCCACCGCCGCCGCCTCCCCGTACCCGGCGTCGACGTGGCGGAGCACCCCGCTGCCGGGATCGTTGGTGAGCACCCGGGCGATCTTGGCGGCGGCGGCCTCGGTGCCGTCGGCCACGGTCACCTGCCCGGCGTGGATGGACCGGCCGATGCCCACCCCGCCCCCGTGGTGGATGGAGACCCAGGACGCCCCCGAGGCCGTGGTGAGCAGGGCGTTGAGCAGGGGCCAGTCGGCGATGGCGTCCGACCCGTCGGCCATCGCCTCGGTCTCCCGGTACGGGGAGGCCACCGAGCCGGCGTCCAGGTGGTCCCGGCCGATGACGATGGGGGCCGACACCTCCCCCGTCGCCACGAGATCGTTGAAGGCCAGGCCGGCGCGGTCCCGCTCCCCCTGGCCCAGCCAGCAGATGCGGGCCGGGAGTCCCTGGAAGGCCACCTGCTCCCGGGCCAGGGCCAGCCACCGCTGCAGCGACCGGTCCTCGGGGAACAGGTCGGAGACGACCCGGTCCGTGGCGGCGATGTCCGCCGGGTCACCCGACAGCGCCACCCACCGGAACGGCCCCTTCCCCCGGCAGAACAAGGGGCGCAGGTAGGCGGGGACGAACCCGGGGATGTCGAACGCCCGGGCGCACCCACCCGCCCTGGCCTCGCCCCGGATCGAGTTCCCGTAGTCGAACACCTGGGCGCCCCGGTCGGAAAAGCCCACCATGGCGCCCACATGGGCGGCCATGGACTCCCGGGCCCGGTCGACGAAGCCCTCCGGGTCCTTCTCGGCGAGGGCGGCCATGTCGGAGAAGGCCACGCCCCGGGGCAGGTAGCGCAGGGGGTCGTGGGCCGAGGTCTGGTCGGTGACCACGTCCACCGGGGCGCCCCGGGCCAGCAGGGCGGGCAGGACCTCGGCGGCGTTTCCCGCCACCCCCACCGACAGCGCCCGGCCCTCCTCCTTGGCGGCGACGGCCCGGGCGAGGGCGTCGTCAAGGTCGGCGCCCACCTCGTCCAGGTAGCCGGTCCGCAGGCGCCGCTCGATCCGGGAGGGGTCACACTCCACCACCAGCACGGCCCCCTCGTTCATGGTGACGGCCAGGGGCTGGGCGCCGCCCATGCCCCCCAGACCGGCGGTCACCGTGAGGGTGCCCGCCAGGCTGTTCCCGAAGGCCGCGGCGGCGACGGCGGCGAAGGTCTCGTAGGTCCCCTGCAGGATCCCCTGGGTCCCGATGTAGATCCAGGAGCCGGCGGTCATCTGCCCGAACATGGTGAGCCCCAGGGACTCGAGGCGGCGGAACTCCTCCCAGGAGGCCCAGTCGGGGACCAGGTTGGCGTTGGCGATCAGCACCCGGGGCGCCCAGGGGTGGGTGGTGAACACCCCGACGGGCTTGCCCGACTGGACCAGGAGGGTCTGGTCCTCCTCCAGGTCGGCAAGGGTGGCCACGATGGCGTCGAAGCACGCCCAGGACCGGGCCGCCCGGCCTGAGCCCCCGTAGACCACGAGGCGGTCCGGGTGCTCGGCCACCTCGGGATCGAGGTTGTTCATGAGCATCCGCAGGGCCGCCTCCTGGGGCCAGCCCTTGCAGGTGCGGGCCGACCCCCGGGGGGCGCGCACCTGACGGGGTCCGTGGGATGGCACGGCCGCCTCAGCCCGTCGGCAGCTGCCAGCCCATCCCCACGGCCACCTCCTTGCACGTGGGGCACAGCGGGTAGCGCTTGGGATCCCGGGAGGGAACCCAGGTCTTGCCGCACAGGGCCGTGCAGGGCTTACCGGTGACGATGGCCTCGGTCACCGCGGAGGCGGGCAGGACGATGTGGGACATGCGGTCCCGGTCGCCCTGGTCGTCCTCGCTCGGACGGGTGTCCTCGGTGATCTCCGGCTCTCGGACATCGGGTTCCAGGACATCGGGTGCGGGCATGCCCCGATCGTAGCCCCGGGTGGCCCCCGCAGCGTTTCACGCCATCGTGAGCCCCCCGCTCACCGACAGCGTCTGGCCGGTGATGTAGCCCGCCTCCTCCGAGGCCAGGAAGGCGACCGCCGGCGCCACGTCCTCGGGGGTGCCGATGCGGCCCAGGGGGACGGCCTTGCCCAGGGAGGCAACGACCTTCTCCCCCCGGGGGTCCCCCCCGGCCACCCCGGCCAGGAGGGGGGTGTCGGTGGGCCCGGGGCTCACGGTGTTGGCCGTGACCCCGGACCGGGCGGCCTCCCGGGCGACCGTCTTGGTGAAGGCAATGACGCCGCCCTTGGCGCCCGAGTACACCGACTCCAGGGAGGAGCCCACCCGACCGGCGTCCGAGGCGATGTTGACCACCCGGCCCCATCCCCGCTCCACCATGGGACCCAGCACGGCCCTGGTCACCCGGATCGGTCCGGCGAGGTTGACGGCCAGCACCTTCTCCAGGAACGCCTCATCGGTCTCGAGGAAGGGTCGCAGCACGTCCCAGCCGACGCAGTTGACACAGATCTCCACCGGGCCCAGGGCGTCGACCACCGCGGCGACCCCGGCCTCCACCGAGGCGGGGTCGGTCACGTCCAGGGCCACCCCGATGCCGCCCACGGCGCCACCGACCCGGGTGGCCGCCTCACCGGCCAGGTCCGCCACCGCCACCTTGTGCCCGGCCTCGGCCAGGGCCCGACAGACGGCGCCGCCGATGCCGCCGGCGCCGCCGGTGACCAACGCCACGCGACCACTCACTGCCATCACCTCCGAGGTTCCTGCTCCGGCCGGGACCAGCACCCGGCCACGGCTGCCCCACCCACCACAGTCTTGCGCGGGAGCCCCCCGGATCGACAGATGTTCGTCCACCCCTCCCCGGCTCGTCAGCTTTCGTTCACCTGAGGTTAGGACGGCTTCCGTATCGTCAGACCGTGATGACTCAAACACGACCGGCCCCAGCACGGACCGCCCCGGACCAGCGGGCGCCCTCGGCCGGGACCACCCCCGGTGAGACCGCCGTCGCCACCCACGGCCTCACCATCGGCTTCGGGGCCACCCCGGTCCTGAGCGACGTCAGCCTCACCTTCCCCCAGGGGTCGATCACCGCCCTGATCGGGCCCACCGGCACGGGCAAGTCCACCTTCCTGCGCAGCCTCAACCGGATGAACGACCGGATGCCGTCCTACCGCCGCTCGGGGGACGTGACCCTGGAGGGGACCAGCATCTTCGGTTCCCGGGTGCAGCTGATGAGCCTGCGGCGGCGGGTGGGCATGGTCTTCCAGCAGCCCAACCCCTTCCCCATGTCGATCGCCGACAACGTGGCCTCGGGGGTGAAGGCCCACCGCCTGGCCGACCGGGCCGGCCGCAAGCGCATCGCCGAGGCCCGCCTGCGGGAGGTGGGCCTGTGGGACGCCGTCGCCGACCGCCTGGGCGACTCCCCCTTCCGCCTCTCCGGCGGCCAGCAGCAGCTCCTGTGCCTGGCCCGGGCCCTCGCCATCGGCCCCGACGTCCTCCTGCTGGACGAGCCGACCTCCTCCCTGGACCCGGTCACCGTCCAGGCGGTGGAGGACCTCCTCCGGGGCCTGACCCCCGCCCTCACCCTGATCCTGGTCACCCACAACCTGGCCCAGGCCCGCCGGGTGGCCCACTTCACGGCCTTCCTCAACGGCGGCCGGCTGGTGGAGCACGGCCCCACGGCCGAGCTGTTCGACCATCCGGGCACCGAGGAGACCGCCAACTACGTGAGCGGCCGAATGGGCTGACCACCCCCGGCGGCCCCACCTCCCCACCTCCTCGCCACCCCCTTGGCACGTCGCGCCCGTCCGTCCCCCGTCCACCCCCCCGAAGGAGCCCATCCCCCCATGCGCCTGACCAGAGTCGTCCCCTCGATCGCCGCCGCCACCGCCGCCGCTCTCGGACTGGCGGCCTGCGGGTCGTCGTCGTCGACGCCGTCATCGACCGCCGCCAGCGCCGGGGGGGCCACCCCGGCGTCGGTCAACGACGCGCCGCCCACCTCCCCGGTCACCCTGCAGGAGGCGGGGTCCAGCCTGCTCTATCCCCTGTTCAAGATCTGGGCCCCCGCCTACCACAACCAGGTCCCCACGGTGACCATCGCCCCCGCCGCCGGGGGGTCGGGCCACGGGATCTCCGGGGCCCTCTCGGGCACCCTGGACATCGGGGCCTCGGACGCCTACCTCCCCCCCGCCCAGATGGCCGCCCACAAGGACGTGCTGAACATCCCTGTGGCCATCTCCGCCCAGATGGTGAACTACAACGTCCCCGGGGCGTCCAAGCACCTCAAGCTGAACGGGGCCATCCTCCAGGGGATCTACGAGGGCAAGATCACCAACTGGAACGATCCCCAGATCGCCAAGGCCAACCCCGGGGCCAAGCTCCCCAACCTCAAGATCGTCCCCCTGCATCGCTCCGACTCCAGCGGGGACACCTTCCTGTTCACCCAGTACCTGTCCAAGTCCAACCCCAACGGGTGGGGCAAGACCTACCACTTCAACACCACCTGGCCCGGCCCCACGACGCACGGGTCCCTCACCGAGAACGGCAACGGGGGCATGGTCACGGGCTGCTCCCACACCCCGGGCTGCGTCGCCTACATCGGCATCAGCTACAAGAACAAGACCGACAGCGCCGGCCTGGGTGAGGCGATGCTCCAGAACCAGGCGGGGAGCTACCTGTCCCCCACGGCCTC
>DASQQH010000105.1:0-9875 GCA_035643555.1 Acidimicrobiales bacterium
GAGTCGGTCCCGATCACCGCCTTGGCCAGCTTGGCCCACATGTAGGCGTCCTCGTTGGCCAACCTGGCCCCGCCGATGACCCCCACCGACTCCGGGCCTCCGGCCTCCTTCGCCGCCGACAGCCCCTTGGCGGCGGCCGCCAGGGCCTCGCCCCAGGAGGCCTCCACCAGCTCGGTCTGCCCCTCAGGGCCCTTGCGGACCAGGGGCTGGGTCACGCGGTCCTCGGCGTTGATCGCCTCGAAATCGAACCGGCCCTTGTCGCAGAGCCAACCGTGGTTGACGGGATCGGCGTCCACCCCGAGGTAGCGGGTCAGCCGGTTGGACGAGGACTGGACCGCCACCCGGCAGCCCACCGCACACGTCGTGCAGGTGCTCTCACACTGTTCCAGGTCCCAGGGCCGCGCCTTGAACCGGTAGGGCGAGGCGGTGAGCGCGCCAACCGGGCAGATCTGGACGGTGTTGCCGCTGAAGTACGAGGCGAACGGGTGGTCGGGGAAGGTGTTGACCTCGATCTCGTCCCCTCGGTGGAGGAAGTTGATCAACGCCTCGCCGGCGACCTCGGTGGCGAAGCGGGTGCAACGGTCGCACTGGATGCACCGCTCCCGGTCCAGCCACACCAGCGAGGAGATGGGGATGGGCTTGGCCCAGTGCCGCTTCTCCTCCACGAACCGGCTCTCCCCGGGTCCGTAGGTGAGGGTCTGGTCCTGGAGGGGGCACTCCCCGCCCTTGTCGCAGACGGGACAGTCGAGGGGGTGGTTGACGAGGAGGAACTCGAGGACCCCGTCCTGGGCCTTCTTCACCTTCTCCGAGGTCGTGACCACCTCCATCCCCTCCGCCACGTCCATGAAGCAGGCGGGCTGCAGGGAGAAGCCGCGTCGCCCGCTCACCTCCACCAGGCACATGCGGCACATCCCGACCGGCCGCATCCTCGGGTGGTAGCAGAACCGGGGGATGTAGACCCCGCCCCGTTCGGCGGCGGCGATGATCTTCTCTCCGGGGTGGGCCTCGAGGGACTGGCCGTCCACGGTGATGGTGAGGCGCTGGGTGGCGGTGTCAGGCATAGGGGCAGGCCCCGTCCTTGATGTGCACGAGGAACTCGTCGCGGAACATACGGATGGCGGAGTAGATGGCCGGGGGGATCGACGGCCCGAGGGGGCAGATGGTCGTCTGCTGGGGCGGCCACTGCAGCTCGGGGGAGATGTTGTCGGAGACGTCGAGCAGCAGGTCGAGGTCGGCCTCCCGGCCGGCGCCGTCCTCGATCCGGCGGAGCACCTTCTCCAGCCACCCGGCCCCCTCCCGGCAGGGCGTGCACTGGCCGCAGGACTCCCGATGGAAGAAGCGGGTGATGCGCCAGGCCGCCCGCACCGAGCAGGTGGAGTCGTCCATCACCACCACCGACCCCGACCCGAGCATCGTGGCGTGTTTGGCGACCTCGTCCTGGCTCAGGGGCAGCTCGACCAGGTCGGGCCCCAGCCAGGGGGACGAGGCCCCGCCCGGGATGAAGGCCTTGAGGCGTCGGCCGGCCCGCAGCCCCTGTCCGTAGACCGGGGCGTGGATCAGGTCGCTGAAGGTGGTCTTGGCCATCTCCACCTCGTAGTTCCCGGGCCGACGCACGTGCCCGGAAAGGGCGAACACGCGCGTGCCGGTGGAGGACCCCTCCCCCAGGGAGGCGAAGGCGCTCCCCCCGTGGCGGACGATCCAGGGGAGGTTGGCCATGGTCTCCACGTTGTTGACCACCGTGGGCTCCCCATACAGCCCGAAGGCGGCGGGGTAGTTGGGGGGCTTGATCCGGGGGAAGCCGCGCTTGCCCTCCAGGCTCTCGAGGAGGCCGGTCTCGTCACCGCAGATGTAGGCGCCCGCGCCCGGGTGGACCACCACGTCGACCGAGAACCCCGAGCCCAGGATGTGACGGCCGACGGCGCCGTGGTCGTAGGCCTCGTTGAGGGCGGCCTCCATCCGCTCCAGGCCCCGGGCGAACTCCCCCCGGACGTAGATGAAGACCTGGGCGGCGCCGATGGCGTAGGCGGCGATGAGCGACCCCTCGATGATCTGGTGGGGGTCCCCCTCGATGAGGAGGTGGTCCTTGAAGGTGGCGGGCTCGCTCTCGTCGCCGTTGACCACCAGGTAGCGCAGGGGGTTGGGGCGCAGCATCGACCACTTGCGCCCGGCCGGGAACCCTGCCCCGCCCCGCCCGAGGAGGCTGGCCTGGTTGACCTGCTCGAACACCTCCTCGGGATGCATGGACAGCGCCCGTCGCAGGCCCTCGTAGCCCCCGGTCTCCAGGTAGCGCTCGAGGGTGTGGGCGTCGGGGTGGCGGCGCAGGCGGGCGGTGAGGATGGGACCGGCGTCGGTGATCACCCGCGAGCACCCCCGCCCGGGCCCCGACCGGCCCGTTCGGCCTCCTCGACGGCCTCCCGGGCCGCCTTGCGCTCGGCGATGCCCTTGTCCATCTCGGCCCGCTGGGTGATGATCTCCTCCTTCGGGACCCGCAGGCCTCCGGCCCGGCGGACCCGGTTGAGGGTGCCGTGGGGGGGGACGTCATCCTCCAGGCGGCCCGCCGCCAGGTCGTCCACCAGGGTGTCGAAGTCGTCGTTGGTGAGCGGGCCGAAGAACCGCCAGTTGACGGTCAGGCACGGTGCCCGGTCGCAGAAGGCGATGCACTCCAGCTCCTCGAGGGTGAACAGGCGGTCCGGGGTGGTCGCCCCCTCCCGGACACCAAGGCGCTCCTCGGCGTGCTCGAGCAGCTCCACCCCACCGCCCAGCAGGCAGGCGATGTTCGTGCACACCCCGATCACGTACCTGCCCACCGGCTCGGTGTGGAGCATGTCGTAGAACGTGACCGTGCCCAGCACCTCGGCGGGGGTGACCCCCACCAGCTCGGCCACCTCCTCCATGGCCCCCTGGGTGAGCCAACCGTCCTGGGCCTGGGCCAGGTGACACAGGGGCACCAGGGCGGACCTGGGGTGGGGGTAGAGGGCGACCAGCTCCCGGGCCCGGGCCCGGTTCGCGGCGGTGAAACCCCCCGTCTCGGTGGCGGGGCGCCCGGGGTTGGGGGCACTCACCGGTCCACCTCCCCCATCACCGGATCGACCGAGGAGATCACGGCCACCGCGTCCGCCACGAGGCCGCCCCGGAGCATGATCGGCAGGCTCTGGAGGTTGACGAACGACGGGGCGCGGATGTGGAGGCGGTAGGGCTTGGACGAGCCGTCCGACACCAGGTAGCAGCCCAGCTCCCCGCGGGGGGACTCCACGGCCACGTACACCTCCCCCTCGGGCACCCGGAACCCCTCGGTGAAGATCTTGAAGTGGTGGATCAGGGCCTCCATGGACTGGTCGATCCGGCCTCGGGGAGGCGGGGTCACCTTCTTGTCCTGGACCCGGTAGTCCCCCTTGGGCATGTGCTCCAGGATCTGGCGCAGGATCTTGACCGACTCCCGCATCTCGTTGAGCCGGACGGCGTAGCGGTCGAAGGTGTCCCCGTAGGTCCCGACGACCACGTCGAAGGCCACCCGGTCGTAGTACAGGTAGGGCATGGTCCGGCGCAGGTCCCAGGGCACCCCGGTGGACCGGAGGATGGGGCCGGTCGCCGACAGGCCGACGGCGGTCTCCTGGCTGAGCTGGCCCACGCCCTCGGTCCGCTCCCTGAAGACCGGCTGGCCGGTGAACAGGTCGTCGTACTCGGACAGGCGGGGCAGGACCATGTCGCAGATGGCGTCCACGTCGTCCTCCCACCCGTCGGGGAGGTCGGCGGCCACCCCCCCCGGGCGGATGTAGTTGTGGTTCATCCGCAGGCCGGAGACCTTCTCGAAGAACGACAGGATGAGCTCACGCTCCCGGAAGCCGTAGATCATCATCGACGTGGCGCCCAGGTCCATCCCGTTGGTGGCCATCCACATGAAGTGGGAGGAGAGCCGGTTGAGCTCGGCCATGAGCATCCGGATCCAGGTCGCTCGGGGCGGGATCTCCACCCCGAGCAGGGCCTCGGTGGCCAGCGAGAACACGAGCTCGTTGTGGAGCGGGGAGAGGTAGTCCATCCGGGTCACGTTGGTCGCGCCCTGGAGGTAGGTGAGCTCCTCCCCTGTCTTCTCCATGCCCGTGTGGAGGTAGCCGATGACGGGCTTGGTGCGCAACACCGTCTCCCCGTCCAGCTCCATCATCACCCGCAGCACCCCGTGGGTGGAGGGGTGCTGGGGCCCCATGTTCATGATCATGGTCTCGTCTTCGGAGACCTCGACATCCATGTCGCCGACGTCCAGGGCCACCCCCTCGGGGAGTCGCAGCGCCGCCCCCTCCTGACGCTGGAGGACGTCCCCGCGGGTCCGGAGCCGCTCTTCCAGCTCCTGGGGACCCTCGGAGGTCTCCGCCACCAGTTGGGTGTCCTCCCACCCCTCCTCCGGTCGCCCCGACGACTCGTCGCCCTCCGGTGCGTCGCCGGGGCGGGGGGACTGCTGGATGGTGAAGTCGCTCATCGGGGACCAGGTGCCTCCTTGAACTGCACGGGGACCCGACCCACCGAGTAGTCCTTGCGGAGGGGGTGGCCCTCCCAGTCCTCGGGCATGAGGATGCGGGTCAGGTCGGGATGGCCCTCGAAGCGGATCCCGTACATGTCGTAGGCCTCCCGTTCCATGGCGTCGGCGCCCGGGTAGAGGTCGACCAGGGTGGCCACGACGGGATCGGCCTCGGGCACCTGGACCCGAACCCGCAGGCGGCGGGGGCGGGAGAGCGACACGAGGGAGACCACGACCTCGAAGCGTTCCGCCTCGACCCCCTGGGGCAGGACCCGGTCGGGGTGGGCCAGGTAGTCCACCGCCGTGAGGTCGGACACCATCTCGAAGCCGTCCTGGAGCAGGGCGTGGAGCAGGGCGTGGTACCGGGATCGAGCAGGGTGGAGGACCTCCTGGCCGCGGGAGGTGGTGAGGGGCACCCCATAGCTCGCCTCGGTCGGAGCCAGGCCGTCGCCGGCCGCCTCGGACCCGTGGCCCTCCGACCGGTCGGCGTGCTCCGAGCCGATCAGCATCAGCGAGGGCTTCCCACCGCCACGTCCCGTGGCTCGTCGGCCGCCCGGTCGGGGAGGGGCTCCTTCGTCTCCCCGGCCGTGGCGCCCAGGCCCCGGGCATCCCCATCCCGGGCGCCCTTGAGGTGCAGACCGGCACCGCCCCGGCGGTCCTGACGACGTCGGGTGACCTCCCCGGTGCGGATCTTCTCGTGCAGGGTGAGGATGGAGTGCATCAGGGTCTCCGGCCCCGGCGGGCAGCCGGGCGCGTAGACGTCGACCGGGACGACCTGATCGACGCCCTGCACGATGGCGTAGTTGTTGAACATGCCGCCGGTCGACGCGCACACGCCCATGGAGATGACCCACTTGGGCTCCATCATCTGGTCGTAGACCTGGCGCAGGACCGGTGCCATCTTCTGGCTGACCCGTCCCGCCACGATCATCAGGTCGGCCTGGCGAGGGGAGGCCCGGAACACCTCCATACCGAACCTGGCGAGGTCGAAGTCGGCCGCCCCGGACGCCATCATCTCGATGGCGCAACAGGCCAGCCCGAAGGTCGCCGGCCACACGCTGTTGCGCCGAGCCCACTTGACCATCTCCTCCAGCGGGGCGGTCAAGAAGTTGTGATTCAGGCTCTCGAGGCCCATCTCGCTCCTCCTTCCCGGTACCCCGGGCCGACCCGGCCACCGGTAACGGGCAGGTCCGGCCCCCATTCAAGCGGGAGCCCGCCGGGGGCCCGACCAGCCTGGACGGGCCAGGTCGCCCCACCACCGCCCACTCAGGCCGCCTCGCCCGTGCCGGGCCGGCCCCCCGGTCCGTGCCGGCGCACCGTGGACTCGGTGGTTCGGCCGCTCCCGCGGGCGCCCCCCACCGTCGGGGTCCGCAGCCGCCTGGCCGGACCCCAGTCCAGGGCCCCGTTGCTGATGAGGTAGATGAACGAGACGACCACCGCCGCGGAGAAGACGAGGATCTCGACCATGCCGAAGGTCCGCAACTGGTGGAAGATGACCGCCCAGGGGTAGAGGAAGATGATCTCGATGTCGAAGATGATGAAGATCATCGCGATCAGATAGAAGCGCACGGGGAAGCGCTCCGCTGGCTCCCGGCTGGGCACGATCCCGCACTCGTAGGGGGCGGTCTTGGCCCTGGTCGGCTTCTTCGGTCCCAACAGCCCGGAGGCGTAGAACGAAAGGCCGGCGAACAGGGTGGCGATGCAGATCAGGAAGAAGATGCCCAGATACGTGCTGAACCCTGTCGCTGGTGCTCCCAAGCCGTCCTCCTCAGTCGCTCGACCGGGGGGCGGCTCGGCGGGCCCCCACCACTGGCGGCAGCGTCCCACCACCGGCTCCTCGAACGGCTGGGTCCGCAGGAGGCACCTGCCGAAGGCTCGCCCTCCGACGCTTCGGTTCTATCACGCCGGGAGGCGGCGGGGCACATCGCCTCCCCGATCGCCACGCCCGGTACCCCTGGACCCGGGCCGGCCACCGGGACGCCTATCGTCGCAGGGGCATGGCGACCGGCCCCGGACCCCGCTACGACGTCCTCGTGATCGGCGCAGGCCCCGGGGGCTCGTCGTGCGCGTACTGGCTGGCCCAGGCCGGGTGGGACGTCTGTGTGGTCGAGCGCAAGCGCTTTCCCCGGGAGAAGACCTGCGGCGACGGGCTCACCCCCCGGGCCGTCCGCCAGCTCCAGGACATGGGGCTCGGACCGGCCCTGGAGCACCACCACCGCTACGAGGGCCTGCGGGCCGTCGCTGGCGGGCGGACCCTGGAGCTGTCCTGGCCCCACCACCCCGACTACCCCCCCTACGGCTACGTGGTGACCCGGGCCGACCTCGACGCCCTGGTGGCCGAGCGGGCCGCCGGGGCCGGGGCGACGGTGCTCCAGGGGGTCGAGGCCAGCGCGCCCCTGCTCGACGACGGCGCCGTGACCGGGGCGGCCCTCCGCCCCACCGGGAGGAACGGGGACGCGCCCGAGGAGGTCCGGGCCCGGTATGTCGTGGTGGCCGACGGTGCGAACTCCCGGGTGGGCAGGGCCCTCGGGGTGGCCCGGGAACGGCGCTGGCCGATGGGCCTCGCCATCCGGGGGTACTACCGCTCCCCCGGCTCGGAGGAGCCCTGGATCGAGTCCCACCTCGACGTCCGGGCCGACGGCTCGGTCCTCCCCGGGTACGGGTGGGTGTTCCCCCTGGGCGACGGTCGGGTCAACGTGGGGGTGGGGTTGCTGTCCACCTCGGCTCGGTGGAAGCACGTGAACACCACCCGGCTCATGGAGGCCTTCGTGGCGGGGGCGCCGGAGCGCTGGGGCCTGTCGGAGGCCACCAGCTGCGGGCCCCCGACCGGGGGCAAGCTCCCCATGGGGCTGGCGGTCCGGCCCCACGTGGGCCGCACCCACCTGGTGGTCGGCGACGCCGGGGGAAGCATCAACCCCTTCAACGGCGAGGGCATCGCCTACGCCTATGAGACCGGCCGGATGGGGGCCTTCGCCATCGGCCGGGCCCTGGCCGCGGACGACCCCTCGGCCCTGGGCGACTACGAGCGACGCCTGGAGGAGGCCTACGGGCTCTACTACCGCATGGCCCGGGCCTTCGTCCGGCTGATCGGCCACCCTCGGCTGCTGGCCACCCTGGTCGGCACGGGGATGCACAACGCCACCCTCATGGAGTGGGTGCTGCGGGTGATGGCCAACCTCCTGCGTCCCGACGAGCTCGGGCCGGCCGAGGCCGCCTACCGGGCGGTCGCCGCGGTCGCCAGCCTGGCCCCAGGGGGCTGAGGCCCGGGCCGACTCAGGCCGACACCTGCTCCAGGGACTGGCGGGTCGAGCTCGGCCCGAACGCGGCGAAGCCGCCGGCGACCAGCCCGGTCACCCCGATGATGGCGAAGCCGGCGAAGAACGACAGGTCGGTGACCAAGATGGGCAGGACCACGGCCCCCACCACGCCGCCGAGGTGGCCGATCCCGTCGCTGAAGGCGAAGCCCGAGGCCCGGGCCCGGGTGGGGTAGCTCTCCGCCGTGTAGGTGTAGGCGGCCTGGAGGTAGCTGCCGAGGGCCAGGGAAGCCAGGAAGGAGCCCCCGATGACGATCCCCTCGCCCGCCGCGGTGCCGACCATGAGCATCCCCGCCAGCCAGACCAGGGTGGCCCCGAAGATCAGCCACCGCCGCTCCACCCGCTCGACCGCGGCCATCATGAGCAGGGCGCCCACGGGGTAGCCGATGGCCCCGATGGCGAGGTAGAGGATCCCCGCGGACAGCCCCTGGTTCTTGTACAGCTGGGCGGCGTCGCCCAGGAACCCGTAGTTGCCGATGTACCAGAAGAACCACATGGGAACGAAGAGGGCCAGGCGGCGCGCATACGGGAGGCGGAACAGGAACCGCGTGGGGAACCCCCGCAGGGAGACGTCGGCCGCCGCCGGGTCCGGGTCGGGCAGCTCGCCGACCCGGTCCCGGGCGGTCTCCTCCATGCGGGTGACCAGCCGGTCGGCCTCGTCCACATGGCCGTGGAGCACCAGCCACCGGGGGGACTCGGGGAGCTCCAGGCGACCGGCCAGGCCGATCGCGGCGATCACACCGCCGATCACGAACAGGAGCCGCCACCCGATGTACAGGTTGGGCACCAGGCCGAGCGCCACGAAGGGGGTGACGGCCTGGCCGAGGATGCCGAAGAGGAAGGTGAGCACCGAGATGCGGCCCCGCTGGGCCGCCGGGGCCAGCTCTCCCACGTAGGTCGACACCAGGTTGAGGTCCGCCCCCACCCCCATGCCGGTGATGAAGCGGAACACGGTCAGGGTGGCGATGCCCGGGGCGGCCGCGTCCCCGAAGGAGCCCACGGCGGTGAGCAGGATCGTGAGGATGAGGAGGCGGAACCGCCCGTACCGGTCGGCCAACGTCCCGATCACCAGGGACCCGACGAGGTAGCCGATCAGGCCGATGGCCACCGCCAGGAACAGGCTCTCGCCGCTGGAGAGGTTGAATTGGCGGTTGACGGCCGGCATGGCAAAGCCGATGTCGGTGATGTCGTAGAAGGTGAAGAAGTAGCCGATCCCGATGATCGCCAGGTAGGTCCAGGGCAGGGACCACACCGGGATCCGGTCCTGGCGTGCCAGGATGTCCACGCCCTCGGACCTCGACCCCCCAGCAGCAGCGCTCATTCGGGGACCGTAACCGGCGCCCGGGCGGGGTATGCGGGCGTCGCTCAGGCGCCGGTGGCGCCCATCCCGGCAAAGACCTCCTCGGCGGCCGACACGGTGGCGGCGATCTCGTCCCGCCCGTGGGCCAGGCTCGGGAAGATCGCCTCATAGGCGCCCGGGGCGAAGGCCACCCCTCGCTCCAGCATGCCCCGGAAGAAGGCCGGGTAGCGGTCCCCCACCGCCGTCGCCCCCTCGTAGTCGGTCACCGGCGCCTCGGCGAAGAAGAGGCCAAGGAGGGGGCCCCACCGGGGGACCTCCACGGCCACACCAGCCCGGGCGGCGGCGGCGGCCAGGCCGGCGGCGAGCTCGGTGGCCGTGGCGGCCAGTGCCTGGTAGCGCGCCGGCGACAGCCGCTCGAGGACAGCGAGCCCGGCCGCCGTCGCCAGCGGGTTCCCCGACAGGGTCCCCGCCTGGTACACGGGTCCCTCGGGGGCCAGCACCCCCAGCACCTCCCGGCGTCCCCCGAGAGCGGCCAAGGGCAGCCCGCCACCGATCACCTTCCCGAAGCACCACAGGTCCGGGGTCACACCGGTCGCCCCGCTGACGCCGTCCGGTCCGACCCGGAACCCCGTGATCACCTCGTCGAAGACCAGCAGGGCCCCCACCCGGTCGCAGGCGTCGCGCAGTCCCTCGAGGAACCCCGGCGCCGGGGGCACCACGCCCATGTTGGCGGCCACCGGCTCCACGATCA
>DASQQH010000106.1:0-2784 GCA_035643555.1 Acidimicrobiales bacterium
GCTGGTGGCCCTCGCCGAGGCCCGGCGGGCCGGCGAACCACGGTCCGAGCGCGAGCGCATCGCCGCCCGCCGCTCCGACCTGGAGGTCCGCCACCGCGCCGTGGTCGAGGAGGGCCGTGCCGCCGCCGGAGCGGGGTGGGACCGCTCCCCGGTGAGCACCGCCCGGCTGGCGAGCGAGCTGTGGGAGGTCGTGCAGGGCCTGGACTGGGTCCTCACCGGGAGCGACCTGAACGGCTGGATCGACCGGCTCTGGGACATCGACCGCTGGGAGCGGTTCCCCGGGCGGTCCCTCGGCACGGGGACCCAGCTGGGAACGGCGATGGGGGTGGCCCTCGCCTACCGGGGCACCGGCAAGGTCGTGGTCGACGTGCAACCCGACGGCGACCTGTTGTTCGACCCCGGGGCGCTGTGGACCATCCGCCGCTACGGGCTGGCGCTCCTCGTGGTCATGTTCAACAACCGCTCCTACTACAACGACGTCCCCCACCAGGTCGCCGTGGCCGCCGCCCGTGGCCGGGACACCTCCGCCGCCCACACGGGGATGGACCTCGACGACCCCCCGCCGGACTTCGCCGCCCTGGCCCGGTCCTTCGGCTGGTTCGGGGTGGGGCCGATCGAGCGCCCCGAGGCGCTGCGCGCCGGGCTGTCACAGGGCCTCGAGGTGGTCCACGAGCAGGGGCGCCCGGCGCTGGTGGACGTGGTCACCCAGGTCCGCTGAGCCAATCGGGTGGGGCCCGTCGGTGGCGCCCGGGCTGGGGTCCCGCCAGCACCCGGAGGCGGGGACCGGCGTTGACAACAGACGGTATGACGGTATTATCAGCGTGGCTGATCTGGGGGCGGGATGTCGTCGGTGCCGCGTTGGGCGGGATCCGGCAGTGGCTGCCCGGGCGGGGCCTGCAGCGGCGAAGGGAGGCGGTTGGCATGAGGACCGGATGGGGCCAGCTCCGGCGGGTCGCCGCGGTGGCTGCCACGGTGGTGGTCGCGGGGAGCCTCGCGGCCTGTGGCTCGGGGGCCGCCGCCGGCGGGGGAAGCGGTGGGTCCTCGTCGTCGACGCCGGCGGCCGCCGGGGTGAAGACCTGGGTCGACGGGATCGTCACCCCCAAGGGCGACGCGGGCTACATCCTCATGGCAAGGGCCCGCAACTACTACCGCCAGCTCGGGGTCACCGTGAAGATCGAGCCCTTCGTCGGCAACGTCCAGTTGGAGCAGGCCCTGTTGTCGGGGGCGGTGGACTCGATCGAGTCCGGCGCTGGGCCCACGATCTCGGCCATCGCCAAGGGGGCGGACCTGAGGTTCATCGGCTCGACGCTGCCCACCCTCACCAACGCCCTGGTGGCCAGGTCCGACATCAGGACCTTCAAGGACCTCGAGGGCAAGACCATCGGGGCCTCGGCCCCCAAGGCCTTCCCCCAGGTGGTGACCGAGGCCATGCTGGTGGCCAAGGGGCTCGATCCCCACAACGTGAAGGTCGTCAACGCGGGCAACTCCGCCCAGCGCTTCCAGGCGCTCCTCCATGGCCGCATCGACGCCGCCGAGGTCGGGGCAGGGTTCGTGGCCAAGGTCAGAAAGGACCCGAGCCTGCATGTCCTCGGCACGGCCCAGGGCCTCATCCCCTGGTACCCCCGCTACAGCATCATCGCCAGCGAGAAGTCGCTCAAGGCCAAGCCCAAGGCCGCGGTGGCGTTCCTCGCCGCCGAGATGAAGGGCCTGTGCTACGCGGTGCAACATCCGACCGCCGAGCGCCAGGTGGCCGCAAAGGCCCTCAACAAGGCCCCCACCAACGCCACGATCGTCTACATCCAGCGCCTCATCGCCAAGGACAAGGCGGCCTCCCCGACCTCGGTCATCCCCCTGTCCAACCTCGAGCGCTACCAGAACTTCCGCCTGTCGAACGGGTTCCAGAAGACCAAGGTCGACCTCGCCAAGTACGCGGACGGCTCCTACCGCCAGAAGGCGCTGAAGCTGGCCGACCTTCCCAAGGCCTGCGTCAGCTACGACGCCGGGAAGAAGAGCGCCTGAGCCCCGCCGCAGGGCGCAGTCGGGGCTTTGCCCGCCACATTGTCGTACAGTATGATCGCTGCCGCATCGAAGGCGTATCGTCGAGCCGCTGGCCGGGGAGTGAACGGCATCAGTCCATGAGCAGCGCCGCGCAAGCCGGAACGAACGCCACCGCTCCCGGGGTCGACAAGGTCCGGGTGGTCGGCGTGTCCAAGCAGTTCACCCGTCAGGAGAAGGGCGCGACCGAGGTCATCCAGGCCCTCGACAACGTCTCGCTCACCGTCCGTCCCGGCGAGCTGGTGGCCCTGACCGGCCAGAGCGGGTGCGGCAAGACCACCCTGCTGCGGGTCCTCATGGGCCTGGAGCAGGTCACCGCCGGCACCGTGGAGGTCGACGGCCGCGTGATCGACGGCCCCGGTCCCGACCGGGCGATGGTCTTCCAGCACGCCGAGCTGCTGCCGTGGCGCTCCGCCCTGGGGAACGTGGAGTTCGGCCTCGAGGCCCGCGGGTCGCTCAAGCGCCAGGAGCGCCGGGACCAGGCTCGGGCCTACCTGTCGCTCGTGGGCCTCGAGGGGGCCATGCACCGCAAGCCCTACGAGCTCTCCGGGGGCATGCGCCAGCGGGTGGGGATGGCCCGGGCCCTCGCCATCCAGCCCGAGGTGCTCCTCATGGACGAGCCCTTCGGGGCCCTCGACGCCCAGACCAGGGAGCAGCTCCAACAGGAGGTGCTCCGCATCCACGACGAACGTGACCAGACGATCGTGTTCGTCACCCACGACCTCGACG
>DASQQH010000107.1:0-8621 GCA_035643555.1 Acidimicrobiales bacterium
GAAGCCGATCGGGCCGCCCCAGTCCTGGACCATGAGGGTCACGTCCCACAGGTCCAGCTCGAGGACCAGGGCCTCGAGCACCCGGGCGTGCTCGGCCGGGGTGAACCCGTAGCCCGGTGGGGCGGTGGACAGGCCGAAGCCCGGGTAGTCCGGTGCGACGCACCGGAAGCGGTCGGCCAGGCCTTCCACGATCCCCCGGTAGATGAAGGACCAGGTGGGGTTGCCGTGCAGCGCCAGCAGCGGGGGGCCTCGGCCCTCGTCGATGTAGTGCACCCGGGCCCCCGCCAGGTCGACGTAGCGGCTCTCGAAGGGATACAGCTCCCGCGGGACCCAGGCGGCGCCCGGGGCCGGCGGTGTCTGGGGGGTGTCGTCCATGGGACCTCCTGGTCGTGTGCATCCCGGGTTCCTGGTGGGCGGGGCGACGGGGGCGGTCCTGGCCCCCCGGTCCCCGCCTCCCTACCACGGTGGACCCCGGGGCGTGCGGGTCGCACCACGACGGGGACCAGACGCCCCGGCATGGGTGGTGGATGGGGACGTCCCCGTCCACGACGGGACCTGCCCCTGTCCGCGGGGTCGGTCGGCACCGGCGACCAGGCGCCTCGACGGACCCCGCCCATGTCGCCCGGGGCCATGTCGATCGTGTGGCCGCTGACGATGCCGGAGGGCCACTGCCGCCCCGCCAGGTCCAGCCGACCAGGACCCCGGGGCATGGGCCCAGGCCGGTGGGCGGCGCTCGACACCGCTCGTGCGACGGTCGCGAGCGGGCCCGGGGGCAGCATCGCCACCACGCCCTCATCACGGTTCCAATCGGTGCTCCATCGCGCCAGACTGTCCCGATGACCGGATCCGGGGATGCGGGCCAGGGTGGCGCCGGGGACCAGCGGGCGGCGGGGGCGCCGCCGGACCGCGTCCTCCGGGCCTCCGACGCCGATCGGGAGGCGACGGCGACGACGCTCCGGGAGCACTGTGGTGAGGGCCGGCTCGCCCTGGACGAGCTCTCCTGGCGACTGGAGGCCACCTTCGCGGCCCGGACCAGGGGCGAGCTGGATCAGGTGCTGGCCGACCTGCCGACCGTCTCCCGCCCGGCGGCGCCGGAGGTCCCCCCGCGGCGGAAGGCCTCCTGGACGGTGTCCATCCTGGGCAGCTCCTCCCGCCGGGGCCGGCGACGCCTGGGGCGATCCGCCAGGGTCGTGACCGTGCTGGGCAGCTGCGAGCTCGACCTGCGCGGTGCCGAGGTGGAGGGCCCTGAGCTGGTGGTCACCGCCGTGGCGTTGCTCGGGTCCGTGGACATCACCGTTCCCGACGGGATCGAGGTGGAGCTGTCGGGGATCCCGGTGCTGGGCAGCAGCCAGGCACACCTCCGGGACGTGCCCACGACACCGGGTGCGCCCCGGGTGCGGGTACGCGCCGTGCCCGTCCTGGGGTCGGTGGACGTGGGCAGCCGGCGGAGCCGGCGGGCGGACGACCAGGGCATGCTGGGCGCGACCCGGCGGCAGGTGGGGACCCGGCACGGCCACCGGTGAGCCGCCCTCGACCCCGCCCTCGGGTCCCTGCCCGTGGGGGCCGGGGGTGGGGGCCCTTCGTGGGGCCCGGCAGGGGGAGGGTCCGATGTGCCCTGGGTGAACGCCGCCGGGGGCGGGCTGGCACAGGGTGGGCCCGCCACGTGGCCCGGGCCCGGGCCGACCTGGCTACCGGACCCTGCCCGGCGCCGACGCCGCCCGCCGGGGGAGGAGGACATCGCGGCGGGGGTAGAGCACGGTGTAGAGCGAGTCGGTCAGGGCCGCCAGGGTCTCCTGCTCACCGAAGGCCATGTTTTGCAGCAACCAGAAGGAGCACACCCGCTCCAGTTGGAGCACGAACATCGTGACCCGGAGCCGGGTGGCCTCCCGCTGGAGCGGTGGGCGCCGCTCGAGCAGGTTCTTCAGGGCGCCCGCGCCGGCCTCCGCTCCCTCGACCGGGTAGGCCGCCAGCTCGGGCTCCACCGCCACCGCCTGGTTCACCACCGAGATCGCCGCACGGTTTCGCCGCCAATGGCCCGCCACCTCCACGAGCCAGCCGTGGAGCTCGGCCCAGCCGGGCTCGGGAATGGCGTCCAGGCGCCGGTAGAGCTCCTCGGACTCCTGGCGCAGCGGGACCATCACCTCCCGCACCACGTCGAGCTTGGAACGGAAGTGCAGATAGAACGTCGACCGGGTGGCTCCCGCCAGCGCCGCAATGTCCTCGACGCGGGCCCCCACGTACCCGTCGCGGCCGAACACGTCCATCGCGGCCTCGACCAGCCGTCGGCGGGTGAGCTCCTTTTGCTGCTGGCGCAGCGAGAGACCCTGCTGTCGGGTCGGGTCCTGGCCCAGGGCAGGCACCGGCTGAGCTTACCGTCACCCTGGCCCCGCCGGCGGTCAGAAGGCAAGGTGACGTGTCGTTTGACATGGTGTCGTGCCAGGACTACAACAAGCACCGATCCGATCAGGGGGATCCCAGACCATGCCGAGGACGTGCCCAGGCGACGATGATCGGGAGGGGGCCGCGGCGGCTGCCGGCATGCCAGGGATCAGGGTTTCCGGTTCTCGGGCGACGGCCCGTTCGGGTCCGGGCGTCCGACCCATCCCGCCGTCCGCCGACGTCCTGGCACTCCTTTCCGGCTCGCTTTCGCACAGAAAGGTTTCGCATGTCGCTCGATCCCCAGGTGCAGGCCCTTCTCCAGCAGTTCGAAGAACAGGGTATGCCCCGCTTCGAACAGATGAGCGTTCCCCAGGCGCGGGATGTCGCCATGGCGTTCCGTGACCTGCAAGGAGAGCCGGAGGAGGTCCCCGGCATCGATAACGTGCTGGTTCCCGGCCTCGCCGGGCGCCTCCCGGTCCGGGTCTACCACCCTGCTCCCGGCACGACGCCTCCCCTGGTCGTCTACTTCCACGGGGGGGGCTGGGTCATCGGCAACATCGAGGTCGTCGACCGGCCCTGCAGGGGCCTCGCCAACGCCTCTGGGTGCGTCGTGGCCTCCGTCGACTACCGGCTGAGCCCCGAGACCCCGTTTCCCGGACCGGTTGAGGACTGCTACTCGGCCACCCGCTGGCTGGCGGAACACGCGGCCGATCTCGGCGCCGACCCGAACCGGGTCGCAGTGTCGGGCGACAGCGCCGGGGGCAACCTCGCGGCGGCGGTCACCCTGATGGCCCGGGATCGTGGTCAGCCCTCGCTCGCTTATCAGCTGTTGGTCTACCCGGTCACCGCGCCGGCCCGGGGAACCGAGTTCGCCTCCTACCGGGACAATGGCGACGGTTACCTCCTCACGCGGGCTGGCATGGAATGGTTCTGGGACCATTACGTCCGTTCGCCCCAGGAGGCCAGGGACCCGTATGCCTCCCCCCTGTTCGCCACCGATCTGGGGGGGCTGCCCCCGGCGCTGGTGGTCACTGCGGAGTACGACCCCCTCCGGGACGAGGGACGTGCCTATGCCGAGCGTCTGGGGAACGCGGGGGTGCCCGTCACGTCCCGTCTTTCGGAGGGGGTCATCCACGGGTTCATGTGGATGGCCGGGGTGCTGGACGCCGGCCGGGAGCTGATCGCGGAGGTGGGCGAGACGCTCCAGAAGGAACTGGGCGTCTGACGTTCCGGCGGCCCCGTGGTTTCCTGCGGGTGGGTCCGGGACCGACAGAAGGGGACCAGCAATGCCATTTCACAGCGAGACCTCCCCGGGCGACGCGACGCATGTCGACGCGGTGGTGATCGGTGCGGGCTTCTCCGGGCTGTACATGCTCCATCGGCTCCGAGGACTGGGGTTGTCGGCCCGGGTCTACGAGACGGGCGAGGACGTCGGCGGCACCTGGTACTGGAACCGCTACCCCGGCGCGCGCTGCGACGTCGAGAGCGTGTACTACTCCTACTCCTTCTCCCGGGAGCTCGAGCAGGAGTGGGAATGGAGCCGGCGGTATCCCGACCAGCCCGAGGTGCTCGCCTATCTCGGCCATGTCGCCGACCGGTTCGACCTGCGGCGGGACATCCAGTTCTGCACCACCGTCACCGCCGCCACGTTCGACGAGGCCAGGAACGACTGGAGCGTCCACACCGACCGGGGTGATGCCGTGCGGGCGCGGTTCCTGATCACCGCCGTCGGCTGCCTGTCCGCCACGAACGTCCCCGACATCCCTGGCCTGGAGACCTTCTCGGGGGAGTGGTACCACACCGGTGCCTGGCCCCACGAGGGGGTGGATCTCAGGGGCAAGCGGGTGGGCCTGGTGGGGACGGGCTCCACCGGGATCCAGGCCACCCCGGTCATCGCCGACGAGGCCGCGCACCTCACCGTGTTCCAACGGACCCCCAACTTCACCGTCCCCGCCCAGGACGGCCCCCTCGAGGCGACGGCGGTGCGGGAGCTCAAGACACGGTACCCCGAGATCAGGGAGAACGCCCGCCATTCCTTTGTCGGGCTGCCCGTCGACTACAGCGAGACCTCGGCGTTCGAGGTGACCCCGGAGGAGCGGGAGAAGGTCTACGAAGCGGGCTGGCGACGGGGTGGCTTCTACTTCCTCTTCGAGTCGTTCCAGGATCTGCTGGTCGACCA
Source organism: Acidimicrobiales bacterium (assembly GCA_035643555.1). GTDB lineage: Bacteria > Actinomycetota > Acidimicrobiia > Acidimicrobiales > JAJPHD01 > DASQQH01. Next base: position 4,559 of record DASQQH010000107.1, read on the forward strand.
GACGGCCAATGACACCGCCGCCGAGTTCGTCCGATCCAAGATTCGGGGGATCGTGGAGGACCCGGAGACCGCTGAGCTGCTGTCTCCCCGGGACCACCCCTACGGCACCAAACGCCCACCGCTGGACACCAAGTACTACGAGACCTTCAACAGGGACAACGTCACCCTGGTCGATGTCAGGACCTGGCCCATCCAGGCGATCACCCCGACGGGCATCCGCACCGCCAACGGCTCCTTCGACCTGGACGTGATCGTGTTCGCCACCGGCTTCGACGCCATGACCGGCACCCTGGCCAAGATCGACCTGCGCGGACGAGGGGGGCGGTCATTGGCGGAGAAGTGGGAGGCCGGGCCCCGTACCTACCTGGGCCTCGGGATCGCCGGGTTCCCGAACCTCTTCACGATCACCGGGCCGTGCAGCCCCTCGGTGCTCAGCAACATGGTCGTCTCGATCGAACAGCATGTCGACTGGATCTCGGACTGCATCGACCACATGGCCCGCGAGGGCCACACCCGTATCGAGGCCACCGAGGTCGCGGAGGAGGCCTGGGTGGACCACACCAACGAGGCCGCCGACGCCACCCTGTACCCGAGGGCCAACTCCTGGTACCTCGGCGCGAACATCCCCGGGAAGACCCGGGTCTTCATGCCCTACGTGGGCGGGGTGGGCACGTATCGCCAGATCTGTGACGAGGTCGCCGCCAGGGGCTACGAGGGCTTCGCCCTGGGCACCTGAGGGCGAATCCCCGCCCGTCGGGCGGCGTGCCGGCACCGGTCGCCCGGCCCATTGTCGTCGTCGCAGCTACGGCGGGCCCGCGGCGGGGACCATGGCGGGCGTATCTCTCCCGAGCTAGCATCGCCCTACCCCGACGAGCAGCGGCAGGGGCGTCCGGGCCGCCGGTCCGGGCAGAGGGGGGTGAGGAGATGCTGCCCAGGGTCGGTGTGGCCGGGACGGGGGGGATCGGGGGCGAGTGAGGAGCACGACCTGGCGCCCCAACCCGGGCTGGGCCGCCCAGGAGCGGTACCGGGGGGTGCGGGCAGGGACGGGAGCGGGGAGCAGGTGGCTCCGAGGCGCCCTCCCGTGATCACGCCCGGGGGGCGTCGGTGACCTGCGACATAACCAGGTTGAACTCGGACGTCTCGGGGGCGGCCGGCCTCTACGCGTTGATGGCCAGCGTGCTGGCCGGGTTCGCGTTCACCGCCATCGCCGTCCTCCTGCCGGGGACCCTGCCGCGCCGCTCCCAGGCCCAGGCGGAGGACACCCCCGCCTCCTCCTCCCCGCCCCAGGTGACCCGGGGGGCGGACAAGCACGTGCTGGTCGCGCTGTTCGGTGCGTTCATCGCCCTCATTGCCGTCACCCTCGAGTACGCCGGGCTGGCCGGCGAGCGGGGCTGCTCGCTCGTCCTGGGCCGAGCAGCCTCCGAGGAGATGCTGGGGGCCGTGGCCTTCGGCTTCGCCGTCCTCATGCTGTTGTACGCATTGGTGCTGCTCATCGAGCATGTCCGCATCGGCGCCGCCGAGCACTTCCGCTTTCTGGCCGCCGCGTTGGTCCCGCCGCTGGGCCTCTTCCTGATCGGCAAGGGGACACTGGCCATCGCCGAGTCTCCGTGGCACCTCCCGGGGGCGCCCGGAGCGCTCTACCAACCCCGGCTGGGACCCTTCACCGAGCAGATCGACCACCTCGCCAGTTGGGGACCGGGCCTGCTGGGCCTGGTCTGCCTGGGTCTGTGGTTGACGGGCATGCAGTTGGCCCGCCGACGGGCGCGCCAACCCGAGCGCCGTGCCCCGCCGGCGCGGGAGCAGGCGGCCAAGCTGGCGATCCTGCAGTTCTATCCCTATGCCCCACTGGCCCTGTCGTTGACCGCCGTGCTGCGCTCCTACGCGCTCTCGGCCATCAACCCCGCGGCGCGCCTGGGTCACGCCGAGGTCTGGGCGTGGCTCGTCGTGTGCGCGCTCTTCTTCATCCTCCACAGCGCCGTCCTCTCCTTCGTGCGGGCGTCCGAGGGCAACGGCGAGGAGTGATCCGCCGCCGACACGACCTGTGGGTCACGGTGGCGGCGCCGGCGCGCCGGGCCTGCCCGGCCCGGAGGCTGGTGGGGCGGCGTCGGCGGCAGCGCGGCCGACACGCCCACGGCAACGACAGGCGAACACCCCTGGGTGACCCGCTTCACCCCGACCACGTGCCCACAGGCCCCCGGTCGTGACCAGGACACCCGAGAGGGAGCAGAAGCCCGGGTCCCCGCCCTCGTGGACGATGGCCCCGTCCGGGCAAGCGCAGCGTCACCTGCTGTCCCTGGCCCCTCCCTCCGTCGCCCAGGCCGGTGGGACCCGCCTGGGCCGTGCCGCTGTCCCCTGCGGACAGGCTGCCCGCCGTCTACCCGGCATGAGGAGAGAACGAAACCGATCGGGCTAGTTCCTGACCACGGGCGTCACGGGGTGCCACCCGACGATCCGCGTCGGGGGACCGGTCCGGGGCGCGCCTGGCCGGGGGTGCCGACAACCCTGTGTAGCGGTGGGGCTACAATCGGACCGACCGCACAGCAAGGGGGTGTCGGCGAACATGGGGCATCTGGGGGGGTCGTGGGGCGGAGGGGACCACCCACCTGCCGGGCCGGGAGCGCACGGGCGCGCCGAGCCCGCCGGTCAGCAGGCGGCGCCCGGCGGCCATCACCGTCAGGTCGGGTGGCACCGCCCTGGCCTGCACCGCTCCTCCCGTCTGAGCCGCCGGCAGTTCCTCGGGTCCGTCGGCGCCCTCGGGGTGGCCGCCGCCGGGACGGGCTATCTCGCCCGCCCGGTCGAGGGCTCCACGCGGGGCGTGGCGGCCGTCCCGTCTCCCGCCGCCGAGGGGCCGCTGCGCCTCGTGGGTGCCACCGAGGCGCCCAACGAGGTGGTCCTCACCTTCTCCTCGGCCCTGCGGGCCCTGCCCGCCGCGGCGGTGGCACCGGTGGTGACCGGGGTCAACCAGCCCTCCCCGACCCAGGTGGCCATCCCCAGGGACCTGACCAGCTACCGGGGGACCCTGGACGTGGTCGGGACCGACGGGGACCACCTGCGCCTGCCCGTCCAGGTGCCGGCCCTCGCCCGGGCCCCGATCCACTACTTCGCCGACGACACGGGCGGGCGGGTGTACCTGACGATCGACGACGGGTGGTCCCCCAACATGGCGGTCCTGGCCGCCGTGCGCGAGCAGCGGGTCCCCATCACCACCTTCCTGATCCAGCAGGCCGCCGTGGCCAACCCCGGGTTCTGGCGGGCCTTCGCCGGCGCCGGCGGGCTCATCATGAACCACACCTACTCCCATCCCGACCTCACCACGCTCTCGGTCGCCCAGGTGGACAGCCAGTGGGGGCGCCCGGCCGGGGTCTACCCCACCTGGTACGGCCAGATCCCCACCATCGGCCGCACCCCCTACGGGGCCGTGGACCCCCGGGTGGCCGTGGAGGCCTCCCGGGCGGGCATGGAGGCCCTGGTCATGTGGGGGGCGATCGTGGAAGGGGCCCTCCAGACGTGGAACGGCGGCCCGTTGCAGGCAGGCGACATCATCCTCCTCCACTGGGTCCCGGGCGTGGCCCGGGACCTGGCCGAGGCGCTGGCCGCCATCAAGTCCCGGGGGCTGACCCCGGCAGCGCTCACCCCCGACGTCCTGGTGCACCCGAACGTCCCGCTCTCGGCCCGGTGACACCCACCCGCCAGTGACGGCGCTGAGCGTCGGTGGTCGGGGGGCGGGACCACGACCGGCCGGCCCGTGGCGACCCGGCCGTCCCGCCCGCGGCGATCGGCGGAGGTGGGCAGCGATGATGGCGGGTCTCCGCCACGGGGCCCCCAGGGCGAGTGCCGCGGCGGTCACCGGCCGGTGGCGGTCACCCCTCCCCCCATGGAGCGCCCCAGCGCAGCTCTCCGAACCCGGCCGCGCCCCTGGCGGCCACCGTCACCCGGCTGCAGCGGCGGGCTCGTCCCGTCGTTCCCCAGCGGCGAGCTCGCCCAGACGAGCCCCGCGGACCCCAGCAGCGCCGCAGCTCCTCCGGCGCCATCGTCAGTTGGTCACCCGCTGTCCACCCGGTGG
>DASQQH010000108.1:0-3007 GCA_035643555.1 Acidimicrobiales bacterium
GACGCCCAGGCCGTCAGACGACGATCCCTGTCGATCCGGGGAGGGCCTGCCTGCTGGTTGTGCCCCCGCCGGACCCGACGGGACCGGAGCCCCGAGCGGGTGGGGGGGTCCAGCGCCGCCGCGGGCGCACACGCCCCACCAACGGCCGACGGTCGGAGCCGGTGCGCCGACGGGAGCCGGCGCACCGGGCTGAGCCGGTGGCGGCGATGTCCGCCGGGGCCCGGGCCTACTTGGCCCGTCGCTGGAACCGGGTGGTCTTCAGCATCCGCTTGTGCTTCTTCCTGCGCATCCGCTTCCGACGCTTCTTGACCAGCGAGCCCATGGCCCCTCAGGTGCCCGACCCGGACTGGGGCGGGCCCCCGGGGTGGTCCTGGCCGTGGTGGTGCCCACCTCCCCGGTGGTCGTGAGCCTCGTGGCCGCCGCCCTCGTCGGTGCCGGCGTGCTCGCCCGCACCCGGGGTGGCGCCCCCGGTCTCCGCGGGGACGACGACGCCGTGCTCGTGGGAGAGGACGGGGGCGCCGGGCTGCACGCCGAGCCCGGGGTCCCGCTCCTCGTGGCGGAGTCGGGTCTCGATGGCCTGTCGCCAGTGCCGGAGGGTCTCCGGGTCACCCCGGTTCGTGGCTTCCCAGGTGGTCGGCCACGCTGGCCGGGCCGGGCCGGGGTCGGCCCGGCCGGTCGTGGCGAACCTCGACACCACCCGGCGGCCCTGGCCGCCGCAGGCGGGGCAGGGCCAGGAGGAGGCGGGATCGGTCCGCCGGAACAGCTCGGCGTACCGGTGTCCGCAGGCGCAGACGAACTCGTAGACGGGCACCGCGGCGACCCCCCTACCAGTTGGCCATGGACTCGGCGAAGATGTGCGCCAGGGCCTCGTCGGTGACCCGCCGGGGACTGCCCACCAGGATGCGCTGCTGCTTGAGCGTCCCGGCGACCAGCTCGTCGATGTCCCCCTCCCCGTAGCCGAGCTCGGCGAGCCCCGAGGGGACGCCGATGTCCCGCATGAGCTCGGTGACCACCTTGGGGACGGCCTCCTGGCCCAGGGACTGGATCTCCCGCCGGCGGCTGCCGGCCAGCAGGGCCGCGCCCTGGAGGTGGCGGTCCCGGTTGGCCACGTAGGTGTAGCGGAACGCCGACGGGGCGGTCACCGCCACCGACTGGCCGTGGGGGACGAGCGCCTCTTCCGGATAGCCCCGCGGCCGGTAGCTGCGCACCATCCCGGCGATGGGGTAGGCGCAGGCGTGGGGGATCGTCACCCCGGCGTTCCCGAACCCGATCCCCGCATAGGTGGCGGCCGCCATCATGTTGGTGCGGGCCTCCACGTCGTCGCCGTTGTGCACCGCCTGGCGGAACGAGGTCCCGAGCAGGGCCAGGGCCTTCTCCGACCACAGGTCGGAGATGGGGTTGGCCCCGCAGTAGGCGACCCGGGCCCCCGGCGTGGCGACCCGGGGGCGGGCGTTGTAGGGCTTGGCGGTGTAGGACTCGAGGGCGTGGCACAGCACGTCCATCCCCGTGGCCGCGGTGACCTCGGGGGGCATCGTGAGGGTGGTGAGCGGATCGATCACGGCGAGGGTGGGACGGAGTCGGGGATGGGAGATCCCCGACTTGACCTTCAGGCCCAGCAGGTCCAGCACGCAGACCGGCGTGCTCTCGCTTCCCGTCCCCGCCGTGGTGGGCACGGCGACCAGCGGCTTGAGGGGCCGCTCCGGCGCGCGGCCCTCGCCGATGGGCTTGTTGACGTACTCCAGCAGGTCACCGGGGTTGGTGGACAGCAGGTTCATGGCCTTGGCCGTGTCGATCGACGACCCGCCCCCGACCGCGACGAAGGCGTCCCACTCCGAGCCTCTGGCCCATGCCACCGCCGCCCGCAGTGAGTCGTCGGTCGGTTCCACGTGGGCCTGGTCGTAGAGCTCCGCCTGGACGTCGGAGGCGACGAGGGACTTCTGGACCTGCTCGGGCAGGCCCGTGGTGGCCAGATCGGGGTCGGTGACCACGCACACCCGCTCGACGCCCATGGCCGACACGTCGTGGCCGATCTCGAAGCTGGCCCCCAGCCCGAACTTCACCGCCGGAGCGCCCCAGGTGAAGATGGTCTCGTAGGGGGTGTGGTATGGCTCCACTGCGAGCTCCTTCCGTCCCAGGGCTCAGTCGTAGTAGTCGTCGGGTCCGGTCCGCAGCGTCTTCATCTGCTCGGCGTCGTGGCCGAACACCAGGGTGGCGTTGGAGGCCTCGGCGATCTTGCGCAGCTTCTCCACCGAGGACAGCCATGCCAGGTTGTTCCACACGATGGCCGCACCGGTCGCCGGCGGCCCCCAGCTCTCGCTGCGGTACACGGCGTCGGAGGTGAAGATCATGGTGCCGGTGTTGGGCAGGTCCACCTTGAGGGCGCAGGTGCCCCAGGTGTGCCCGGGCGCCTCGAGCAGGGTGACCCCGGGAACGATCTCGGTGTCGCCCTCCACGGTCTCCAGGTTGAGGCCCTCGTAGTCGGACCGCAGGTGGGCCCCCTGGAACGGACCCTCGAAGGAGAACGCCCCCTCCTTCTCCGCCTTGGTGCAGATCAGGCGGGCATTGGTGTCCTTGAACCGCGCGAGGTTGCCGGCGTGGTCGAAGTGGAGGTGGGACAGGATCACCATGTCGATGTCCTCCAGGCCCGCCCCGCGAGCCGGGAGGAGGTTCTCGAAGTACTGGTCCTCGCTGACCGCGTCGTAGGGGAAGAACTCCTGGAGCCCGGTGATCTTCCAGTACTCCTCCCAGGTGCTGGGCACCGAGGTGTCCCACAGGATGCGTCCGTCCGGGTGGTCGATCAGGACCGTGTGGGTGGGCGCCTCCACCCAGGGGCTGGGCATGCCCTGGTGGCTCCGGTCGGCGATGGTCACCATCGGCTTGAGCAGCAGCCAGGTGAGGTCGCAGTGCATAGCCCCGTGGTTGAGGATGCGGAGCTTCATATCCGGCATGGTGTCTCCTTGGTTGTTGGGCGGTGTGGCGGGGACGGCGGGGTCGTGCCCAGCGCCCG
>DASQQH010000109.1:0-5034 GCA_035643555.1 Acidimicrobiales bacterium
TAGCGGTAGGTGCGTTCGTTGCACCGCTGGTAGTTGAAACGAGGAAGCTCGAGGCCGCCCTGGCCAAGGGGCTCGGTTGTCACGCTCCGGTCGGTCAAGCTGAGCCGGAAGCGGGTGAGGTGGGCCATGGGGAGCGAGCCCCCGGCCCGCAGATGGTCAAGGTAGAGGCTCTGGATGATGCTGGCGTCCGGATAGCTGCACACGTCGACGACGACCTGGTCCCCCTGGTCGAACGCGTTGACATGGTGGAAGGCGAAGCAGGGATCGGTCTCGAACCCGGTGATCACCGTCCCCTCGCCCCTGTCCACCAGGCTGAAGCGGGTACCGAGGTCAGGCATCCACCGGTAGTTCTCGATATACGGGCGCCGCGCCAGGGCCAGGCTGAGAGGCTTGACCACGAACGGGAACTCTGCCAGCACCATGAAGCGCTCGGTCAGCCCGAAGGAGTGCACATAGGCCGGCTGGGACACCGGCAGGGACGCGACCACCGCGGGCTCGCCGGCCCGGGGGCCCAGGACGAAGAACCGGTAGGAACTCCGGGGGCCGAGACGGGCCGCGTAGTTGAGCAGCCCCCCGGTGGCCCGATCGATGTGGGGGTGCGCCGTGGACAGCGTTCCTGGGGCACGGTAGGCGACGCCAGCCGTTTCTAGTGTCTGGGGATCGAACCGGACAGCCATAGGTGTCTCGGTCATGGCCAAGAAGCGCTCACCGAGCCGGGCCACGTTGACGTTCCCGTTGTCCGTGGGATCGGCCCCCACGAACAGCGACTGGACCCGCTTGAAGAGGGATCGGCACGGATCCGTGGCGAACTCCGAGAAGGCGATCTTCCCGCCCTGTCGCGCGGCCTCGTAGGCGGCCGAATGCAGGAACCGGTTCGCGTAGGACACCCGGCCATCGGAGAAGGAGAAGCGGTGCAGCATCGCCAGGCCGTCGAACCAGTGGCGCAGTGCCTGATCCTCGAGGTCCCAGAGGGCGGGACCGGTACGCAGGAGCGAACCGGACAACCAGCCAGGGAACTCGCCACGGCTTTCCAGGCGGTCGGCCGATACTTCGTCCCCGAGGGTGGAGAACCCCACCGCAAGTGGTGCGCTGGTGGACGTGGTTACCGACATGACCCCCCCGATCCGCTACTGATGACACCCTGGGTGAACCAAGGTGGCCCTCGTCTCAGTAGAGGCTTCCCGCGGGGCCTTGTCAAGCGACAGGACCTTCTGTGGTTGCCCAGATCCGTGTTGCACCGGTCGTCTATACCGACCCCTCGGCCGGTCATGATGTGCGGCATTCGGTTCCGGCGCGGCTCGCTTTCTGGGGGTATGTTCACCACCCCCTGGGGTCTCTCGCCGGGTCGACCGAACCGGCGGCGAGCAGGACGTCGAGGTCCGCGCGGTCAATGAGGGTCCTCCGACCGCCGCCGGCGCTGTGGCAGGGGAGGCGCCGCCCTTGAGAAGCCTCCCAAGCAGGTGGTCGCAGGTTCGAGTCCTGCCCGGGAACTGCTTTGTCGCAGGTCACGGGCTATATCGGTGGCTCGGAGTGACGCTCGGCCGCTCAGCAGTACCTAGGGTGGTGGGCCGTACTGTCCGTATGGCTGGGTGCCGACAGGTGGGTAGCAGGAACGGAGGACCAGGATGGTGGACGAGGTCAGCCGGGCGGCCGTGGCGAGGCAGCCCGTTCCCCAGTTTGAGACGACCGCGTGGGCGCCGCCTGCCCGTCCCTTGGCGGCATCCCGCGTCGCCATCGTGACGACCGCCGGGCTCTACCGGGAGGGGGACCAGGGCTGGTCGCGGGGTGACCAGAGCTTCCGGGTCCTGCCGGGTGGAGAGAGCGAGATCCGCTTGGGCCATCAGAGCGCGAACTTCGATCGCTCGGGCTTTCTTGCGGACGTGAACGTGGTGTACCCGGTCGACCGGCTGGCCGAGATGGTTGCCGAGGGCGTCATCGGTTCGGTGGGGGCGCACAACCTCTCGTTCATGGGGGCGCAGGGGGCAACGCTTGACACCATCCGCCTCGACTCCGGTCCGGCGGCGGCGAAGCTGCTCCGGGACGATGGTGTCGACGTCGTGGTGCTGACCCCGGTCTGACCGGCCTGCACCCGTACGGTCGGTACGGTTGCACACGTCCTCGAGGCCTGCGGCCTGGCGACGGTGATGGTCTCCCTCGTCTACGACTCGGCCCAACGGCTGGCTCCTCCCCGGGTCCTCCACTGTGAGTTCCCCTTGGGGCGCCCGCTGGGGAAGCCCCGCGATTCGGCGTTCCAGCGCGGCGTCTTGGACGCCGCCTTCGGACTCTTGGGGGCGCCGAGCGGACCCGTCCTTGAGGTGTACCCGGACCAGATAGAGGACGAAGCGGATGCGCCGCTGTCGTGCCAGGTGCCGCCGCCGCATGACACGGGCCGGTCCCCGGTTGCCGAGGAGGTCCTGGCGTACCGTCCCGCCTACAACCGGGGTCGCGAGAGGATTGGGCGGACCCTGGTGGGGCGGGCGATCAATCCCGAGGGGGTGCCCGACGCGGTCGACGAGCTCCAGCGGATCCTCGATGGTGCTCCATGGCAGAGAGCGAACCTGCCAGGCTCGGTGACCGACGTCGCCATGGACGTGCGTGCCTATTTCGAGGAAGCCGCCGTGGCGTTGTCGGGGCACATCCCAGCGGCGCGGGCAGCAGACTCCTGGTTCTTCCGGACGACCTCGACCGGTCGGCTTCTCCTGGCGGTGCAGGGGATGCTCCGGGACCAAGGCGAGCCTCGCGACCTGTGGTTCGGCATCGCACCTGCTGGCTACGGCTGATTGCTACCCGGTCAGGGCGCAGGGCTCGTAGCCCTTGCCGGGTCGTTACAGCTCTTCGGGTATCGGCCACGCCTCCGACCCAGAAGAGCAGGTCCGTGGCCACCCTTGCGCTGTTCGCACGATACCGGGAGCTCGCCTTCGGGAGGGGAGCAGCGGCCGCTGCCACTCGGCCTCGTACAGAAGACGACGAAGCGGTCTTTCGCATTGATGGCCAGCGGGCCAATAGGCTCGACGGTGCGGGTGGTGGTGTTGGTGGCCTGGTGAGCCGGGCAGCGCTCCAAGTCGATTGGAGTTGCAGACGGGCCGCCCGAGCGATGGGTACCGGAGACCCCGCTGCGGCAGGTAGCACGTGGGCCCGCATGATGGATTCACAACCCGCCCTGGTCTTCTGGGCCCAGGTGCACGGTTGTTGTCAGCCATTGGTCCACGCCACCACCGTCAGGTTGGTTCCGCCGACCGTGGCTCGACCCATGCGGCTTTATCCGGCGCCTTGCTTAGGTCCTGGCTTCCCGCAAGAGCTCGCCTGCACCAGCGCATCACGGCCGCACGTGGCGTGGTCCTGGCCGACGCCGAGTGGGGTTGATGCCTCGGTATCAGGGATCGGCTTCCTCCAGTGCCGGCCGCACCATTGCCACCTGCACTCCGGGGTTCGGCCTGGTCAGGCGGCGGGGGTGGCTGCCCAGGTCGTTGGCGACCACCGCCCCTTGGGCGACGGCCCCGACGACGATGAGGAGGGCCACCAGCCATTTGGCCGCCCCGCCGAGAGGCACGGAGGCCACCGACCAGGAGGCGGGCGGCCACGAGGTGGTCGTCGCGTGGCCCGCGGACGAGCCCTCCTGGGGCAGCTCTTCGCCGTCGGGCCACCTGCCGAGGAGTAGCGGCTCCTCGAAGAGGCCGGTCGGGTAGGTGGCCGTGAGGAGCAGATACCCATAGGCGGCGAAGCGGACGTAGTAGCGGAGCCCCGAGACCATGGCCTGGAACAGGGGACGGGGCATCCGCCCGCTCACGACCAGGATGACCCATACGACGACCGAGACCACCTCCGCTCCGGTGATGGCCAGGACGCTCACGACGTAGGCGGGGATGCCCAGGATCAGCCGGAACAGCACGGCTCCGCGGTTAAGCCGCCCTGGGTCCAGGCGGAGGCGCACCGGGTATGCCTCGTCCTGGTACCAGCGGAAGGGCGGGTAGGAGTCCACGAGCAGGAGGCCGTAGGCGTGGACCCGGGCGTACCAGGCGAGCGCGTTGGCCTGGAACTCGGCCACCCACCTGGGCAGCCGTCCCAGGATCAGCGCGCCGAACCAGCCGAGGACCGCTACCACGAAGCTGGCTATCCCCAGGCCGTACACGACCACCACCTGGGGGACAACGAGGATGAGCCTGAAGGCCACCGACAGCCGGTTCCGGCGGTGCGCGTAGCGCACCTCCAGGACAACCGGTTCCGGCCCGCTTCGTCTCCCTGCCGCCGCCACGTCTCCTTCGCCCTATGACTGGAGACCGTGAGCCTACCTGGGACGTAAACTCATCACGGCGCGACGCGGTGATGGAACTGGCGGGCGCACACCTGCCTGGCCCCCTGGGTGGTGGCGTGGCCTAGGCACTGGCTGTAGGTCCTGAACCGGGCCCGGGTGGCGACGAAGAAGCTCAGGCTGACCACGAGAGCCACGCTCACCTTGAGGCCGACCCCTCCGGTGATCGCCCCCGCGAGGGCGAGACCCCCGTTGGTGGCCTGCCCGCGGCGGGCCCGGCTCCATCCCACGACGCCAAAGACGAGCGCCAGGATGCCAAAGATCGCCCCGACGGCGATCGTGACGATGCCGACCAGACTGAGGATTCCCAGCACGAGCGCGGCGATGCCCATGCCGTTGCGGGGCTGTGTGGCACGCGCCGGCGTTGGCGCGGGCATACCGCGTTCCCACCGGAACTGGCCGCGCTGTTCCTTGTTCGTCATGAAGACTCCGTAGCCACGGCTGATCGAGGAGTGCGTCTCCCTCTGATGGGGTCGTCGATGGGGACAGTGTTGTGACTCAACTCCAACCAAGCAAACTCGGCAGCCCTCGGTGGCGCGCCCGTGGCGGAGGAAGCGGGAGGGCCCAGCGACCGGGCTACCGCCGCGGGGGCAGCCCACCACTGGCGCCGGAGGGCCCCCCAAGAGAGGGAGGGGGACCCCCGGTGATGGGGCACTTGTTGGGGCGGTGGGCGCTGGCCTGAGCCATCGCGAGAGGTGGCCCGCCATGTCGACCCAGAAGCCGGT
>DASQQH010000110.1:0-4934 GCA_035643555.1 Acidimicrobiales bacterium
ACGGGGTCGTCCAAAGGACCTGGGGTGGCGAGGCTTGTCGTCCCCCTTCCCGCGTGCCTGGCGCCCGCCCGGTCCGAGAGCCCCACGGGGGACTGGGCGACCGGGGTCGTGTGGGACGGCACAGCGCATCATCCATTCTCCCACGTCACCGGGAAGGCGGTTGCTGGTCGAGGCCCGGTGGATGTGCCCGCGGTCGTTGCCATCACTACGCTGCGCCCCCGCGTCCGGTGCCGGGCCTCCACAACGGCCTCATGGCGGGTCCTCGAGGCGGGGGACGGTGGCGCCGACGGAGAGACGTGGCGGGAAGGAGCCGGTCCAGCATGGTCATTGTCGTTGGGCGGCCCCGGGCGCCCGAGCTCGGGAGCATCGGTGCCGCCGGCGGCCAAACCCTGTTCTGTTGGCTCCCGGGATGGCCGAAACCCCGTTTCTCGGGGGGCGGCGGGTGTGGTCCTTGCTATTGGGCCCATGACGGCACATGGACACCGGTCATGCCACGGGGGAGGGTCCGCGTTCGCCCTGGTGGGGGAGATACCGGGTCCCGGTGTGTCGGCGGCGGAGACGGGCGGCGAAACCCGAGCCGGTTGCCTCGGCGATCGGTTCTACGGGGCCGATGGCGGCCTGGAGAAGGCCCTCTGGGCCCAACTTCGGGGCCCCGCGGGGGGAACTGGGGTTAAGATCCCTTGGAAGACAAGGAAATACTTGACCTGGACTGACAAAACCTCTTTGATTGCAAGGAACTTCCCCAACCTAGGAGGTCGTGGGTGAACAAGTCAGAGCTCATCGACGTGATCGGCAACGAGGCTGGTCTCGACAAGCGTTCTGCCGAGCGAGCTGTTGATGCGTTCGTCGGCACAGTGGTGAAGGAGGTGAAGGGGGGGAACAAGGTCACCCTGATCGGGTTTGGCACCTTCACCCCGAAGGCTCGGGCCGCCCGTACGGCTCGCAACCCGCGCACCGGCGAGCAGGTGAAGGTCAAGGCGTCCAAGAGCGTCGGCTTCTCCCCCGGGTCCACCTTCAAGGAGGCCCTGAACTCGAGGTCTGGCGCCAAGGTCACCGGGAAGCGGACCAACGCTGCCAAGGCCACGGCCAAGGCCAGCCGTTCGACCAAGGCCACCACCAAGGCCAGCCGTCCGACCAAGACAACCGCCAAGCAGGCGACGACGAAGGCGACCAAGTCGGCGGGGAAGGTCACCAAGACCGCCAAGCAGGCCGCCAAGCAGGCCGCCAAGCAGACCGCCAGGACGAGTCAGAGCCGAGCGACGACCAAGGCCGTCTCCCGCTCCACGGCCAAGAAGCGCTGAGCGAGGTCCCCGGGCCGGCCACGGGGGACGACCCGGGGACTGGCCGCCGACGCAGGCGGTCCGAGGCCTCGGGTGGCGCTCAGGTGTGCTCGATGAGCTTGAACGCCTCCCCGTGGGCCAGGCCCGCCAGCTGGCCGTGTTCGGTGAGCCGCTCGGCCACCCGGCGGCGGAACGCGTCGACCTCGTCCACGGCGTCGGGGTTGTCGATCCGCATGGTGGAGCGGAACTGACTGCGATGGCAGAGCAAGGCCCCCATCTTGGCTTCGAGGCACCCGGCGGCCTCCTCGACGTGGTCGGGCTCGTCGGCCTCCCACAACAGGATCGCCCCGGGGCGGTGTGGCGCTGCCCGCTGCTCGGGGAAGAAGTGGGGGTCGCGGGCCGCCACCACGGCGTCGAGGAGCAGGAACCCGGCGTTGCGGTGGTCGGGGTGGAGGCGGTAGCGCTTCCAGGGGTCGTGGCCCAGGACCACCGCCGGCTGGAGCACACGGATCCATGAGCACAACTCCCACCGCTGGCGCAGCCCGGCCTCGAGCTCTCCGTCCGGCCACCCGAGGAACACGGCCTCGCCGTCGCCACCGAGCGCCCGTGAGGCCGCCCGTTGCTCCTCCCGGCGGGTGAGGACCAGGCTGGCGATGTCCTGGTCGGGATCCCAGGACCCCTTGGCGCCGTCGGTGCAGACGAGGTGGTGGATCCGGCATCCCGCCGCCGCCCACTTGGCGAGGGTCGCCCCGCATCCGAACTCGATGTCATCGGGATGGGCGCCGACCGCCAGTGCCCGGGCCGGCACCGCCAGGTTGGTGCTGGGCTTGCTCATCGGGGCTCAGGCGCCGGGGGGGCGTGCGGGGTGGGCACCATACCGGTGTCAGGGTTCCACATCCCCGGCGCCCAGGGCACACCGGGTGTCCTCGCCCAGGGCGGCAAGGTCGGCGGGCACATCCACGTCCCGGGCCAGTCCGGTCTCCCGCACCACCTCCACGGCGAGACCGAGGCGGGTGGCCGCCACCCAGTGCCGGCGGAAGGACCCGGGCCCGTAGGCGAAGCGGAAGGCCGTCGGGGTGGGGAGGCTGGCCACGTTGGTGCCGTCGAGGCGCCAGTCCGGGACAAGCACGACGCGCTCGCCGGCCGGGGGGGACTCGGCGCTCGCCAGGGCAGGGTCGACCGTGGTCACCCGGGCCAGGCTGGTGGCCAGGGGCAGGTCGGCGTGGGCCACGGTGACGCGGGTGACGCCCGCGGCTGCCAGGAGGCCCACACCCGCCTCGACCGCCCGGTTGAGGCCCTTGCCGGGTTCCCAGATCACCAGGGCGCCGAGCTCGCCGGCCCAGGTCGCCACGGCCGGGTCGTCGCACACCACGGCGGTGGACAACGGCGCCGCCGCGGCGACCACCCGCTCGGCCATCGCCCGGGCCAGGGCGGCGCGGGCGGCGGGGGCCAGGGCCGGGGTGAGGCGGACCTTGGCGTGATGGAACGCCTTGACCGGCACCAGGACCACGTGGGAGCCGAGGTCGGCGCCGGCCGGCGACGGTGGCGGGGGGCGGCCCCCCCCGCCGCTGTCGGTCCGACCGGCCGGGCGCCCCATCGTCGTCAGTCTACGGGGGCCCCGGTAGGCTCCCCGGCGCCGTGGACTCTGGTCGTGACCGGCAGGCGGGAGGTCGTGTGGTCGAAGGAGCCGGCTCCTCCGAGCGCGTGGTGGCGTTCCTCCTGGCGATGGGGGTGGACGCCGAGGAGGTGGAGCGGGCCGCGGCCGAGGACCGCCTCGACCTGCTCGTCGTGGACCAGGTCCTCTTCCCCGCCGACCACCACTACACCCTTCCGGAGCTGGCGGAGCTGGCTGGTCTGGGCGTGGCCGAGCTGCGCCGTCTGTGGCTGGCGCTCGGTCTGCCCGATGTCGACGACGGGGCGCCGGTGTTCACCGACGCCGACGTCGAGGCCGCAACCACCTTCCACGGGCTGGTGCTGCTCCGGATGCTCGACGACGAGGCGGCGATCCAGCTGGCCCGGGTCATCGGCTCGGCCATGGCCCGCATCGCCGAGGCCGAGATCGGGGCCTCGCCCGTGGCCCGGGGGGAGGCCGGCAGCGCGGAGATGGCCGAACTGTTCGCCCTGAGCGCGGATGCCACCCTGCCCAGCATCGCCCGGCTCCTCGAGTACACCTGGCGGCGCCACCTCCGGACCGCGGCTCGCCGGGCCATGCTGGCTCCCGGCCAGGGGCGGCTGGGCCACGGGGAGGTGCCCTTGACCGTCGGGTTCGCCGACCTGGTGGGGTTCACCCGCCTGAGCCAGGAGATCGCCGGGTCCGACCTGGCCGAGGTGATCGGGCGGTTCGAGGCGCTGGCCCACGACACCGTGACGAGGAACGGGGGGCGGGTGGTGAAGACGATCGGCGACGAGGTCATGTGGGTGGTCCCCGAGCCCGCCGCCGGGGCGCAGATCGCCCTGGGGGTGGCCGAGGGCTGTGCCCGGGACGAGCTGGTGTCCGACGTCCGGGTGGGCCTGGCCCACGGGCAGGTCCTCAGCCGGGACGGCGACTGCTACGGGCCGGTGGTGAACCTGGCCAGCCGGGTGGTCGGGATCGCCAGACCGGGGACCGTCCTGGTCTCCCAGGAGGTCCGCGACGCCCTGGCGGGCGAGGAGGACCTGGTCTTCTCCGCCCTCCGTCGCCCGCGGGCGCTCAAGGACGTGGGGCGGGTCCACCTCCACCGGCTGTCCCGGGTCGGGGGGGACTGAGCCGGGGAGGTCGCCGGCGGACCGGGGCGGGGGCTATGGCCGCCGCTGAGTGAGTACGGTGAGCACTGGTGAGGAACGTGCCGGACGCCGATGGTGGACGGGGGCCAGCCCCGACGACGGCGGGAGCAGGCGCCCCGCTTCCTTGCGGTGGTCTCCGCCGGGGGCGGCGGTGACCCCCCGGGCACGGGGCGGGCGGAGCGACCCGGCGCCGACCCTCGCCGTCGAGCGGTCCCTGTGGGCCGCGGGGACCGAGGTGGTGGTCGGGGTGGACGAGGTGGGCCGGGGCGCCTGGGCCGGCCCGTTGACCGTCGGGATGGCGGTGCTGCCCACCGACCGGCGGGTGTACAAGGTGCGGGACTCCAAAGCCCTTGCGGAGTCGGAGCGGGAGCGGCTCTACGACCGGGTGGCCGCCTGGTGCCGGGCCTGGTCGGTGGGCCACGCCTGGCCCGAGGAGTGCGACGCCCTGGGCATGGGGGACGCCCAGCGGTTGGCGGCCAGGCGGGCGCTGGAGGGTCTGGGGGTGGTGCCCGACGGGGTGCTCATCGACGGCCGGTGGGACTTCGTCAGCGGGGTGGGCGCCACGGCGGACCCGGGCACCGGGGCGGTCGCCGAGGCGGCGGGGACGGTCCGGCGGATCGTGAAGGGCGACGCCCGCTGCCTGTCGATCGCCACGGCGTCGATCCTCGCCAAGGTCACCCGTGACCGGCTCATGCGGGGCGAGGACGAGCACTTCCCCGGCTACGACTTCCACCGCAACAAGGGCTATCCCTGCCCACGCCACAAGATGGCCCTGCGGGCCTTCGGGCCGACCTCCATCCACCGACGCAGCTGGGTGTTCATGGAGAACCTTTGCTGGGGGCGGGCCCTGCGGCACCCCGGTCCGGGGGGGTCCGCCGTCGGGGCGAGCGC
>DASQQH010000111.1:0-4198 GCA_035643555.1 Acidimicrobiales bacterium
CTCTCAACCCAGCGACGCTGGCCAAGGTCCAACAGACCGTCCGTATTTTCCAGGACACAAATCGCGCCCCCGGAGTCCTCGTCGGTATCTGGAGCCCGAAGGGAACCTTCGTCCGTGCGACAGGCATCGCCGATCTCGCCACGGGGATGCCGCTCACCACTGATATGCAATTCAAGATCGCCAGCCAGAGCAAGGCCTTCACCGGAAACCTCATCCTTCAGCTGGTGGGAGAGGGGAAGGTGTCCCTGGACGACCACATCTCCAAGTGGGTGGCGGGCGTGCCGAACGGCAACAAGATCACGATCCGACAGCTCCTCAACATGACCAGCGGTCTCAACGTTGGCCTCCTGGCCTCGGAGGCCGGCCAAGCACAGCTGACCACTGGTAACTGCACAGTGCCTCAGGACTCGCTAGCGGCCGGCGCATCCCAGCCTCCTGTCGCCGCGCCCGGCGCCAAGTGGTTCTACAGCAACTACGGCTACGACCTGCTGGGGCGGGTGGTGGAGGTGGTCACGGGGCACGACGTGAGCACAGCCATTCAGCAGCGCATCGCCAAACCCCTCGGCCTACGCCGCACCCTGCTTCCCACTTCGGGGAACGGTCTGAGCGTGCCTTTCACCCATGGGTACGTGCCCAGTGGGAACGCCACCACTCAATCACCGGTCGTTGCTTCGGATGATGTCACCGGCCTGGCGACGTCGTGCATCGGAGCGTCCGGTGCCATGGTCTCCACGCTCTCGGATTTGCACATCTGGTCTCAGGCCTTGGGGACCGGTGCCCTGCTCAAGCCAGCGGTCTGGACCGAAGCACAGAAAGGCATGATCCCCTTCCATTTCCCCGACCATTACCTCGGACCAGGCCGCTGGCGCCAAGGACTGGGGTTCATCGAGACGGGTGGGTTCATAGGCAAAGACGGCAGTTTGCCCGGCTACGAGTCGTTTACCATGTACTCGCCTTCCCGCCACACTTCGATTGCGGTCGTGTCCACCAAGCAGGGCATTGCCATCACGCCCCCGCGGATGGCCCAGGCCCTCGCCATGGATCTGTATGGCCCCCACATCGGCTTCGGGCTCACGCCCGCCCAAGCCCTCGCTCCGAGCTATACCGGCCGCCCGGAGGGTTGAGGGCGGATAACAGCAACTGCGGTCACCCACACGAGAACGAAGAGCCCGGCGTCATGCTGCCGGGCTCCTCGTCGTACAGGTAGGGGTTGACAGACAACCCCGGTCCGAACATAGTTAGGATCCTAAGAACTAGGTGCTAGCATACTCGGTTCCTAAGGGAAAGCGAGGAACAGAACATGGACGCGGTTGCCCCGCTCGAGGGGGCATATGAGCATCTGGAGAAGACCGCGGCGAACGTGAGCCTCGAGCTCACATCGCCGTCGGGGTGCAACATGACACGGTCACGGCGCCGGACTCGTTGCTGAGCAACGTGGGCGAGATCGCGATGCATGTGTGGGCTCTGTCGAGGTCGACGAACCACGATGTCACCGTCGATCTCGAAGCCGCTGGTCTTGTCCTCGAGTTCTTCCGGTCGCTTGACGGGGGCGTCATGAAGACCAAGCTGTTGGAGGACCACGAAGGCCGGGCGTTCCACGTTTTCGGAACCGAGTCCCCAAACATCCCGACGCTGGAGGACGTCGGCCGGTTCATCGAGGTAGCCCCCTCATTCGACATCGAGTCTTTGCTACCGGATGCTGTATGACACGCGACCTGTCGCTTGGGTTCCGGGTCAGCGATGAGTTCATCGCCCAGAACCCTGCGGTCGACGCGTCGGCCACAGAGGTCTCGATCAACCTTTTCGCCACCGCCGAGCTTGCCTTCAGCCGGATGGAGTCGGTCCTGGCTCCATTCGGCCTGAGCAGGGGCGGGTTCAACCTGCTGCAGGTCGTGGCCGGCGCCGACGAGGCGCTCACGCCGACCCAGATTGGCGAGAGGATCCTAGTGCGGGCTGCCACTGTCACCGGTCTTGTCGATACGCTGGTGCGGCGCGACCTCGTCGAACGGCGGTCCGATCGGGATGACCGGCGACGCGTGTTGGTCAGCGTGACCGAGAGGGGTAGCGAGGTCATCGCCGCCGCGGATGCGGCCATCTTTGACAGCGACGCGACGATCATGGCGTGCTTGACCCGGCAGGAACGTGAGCGACTGATCCGATTACTTGGGAAGCTCCAAAATCAACTCCAGGAGCTGAACAACGCCTGAACGGCAACCGGACGCAGGAACAGGGCGAGTCCTCAGTACGATGCAGATTAGGGACCGGGCGTTGACACTGCCGGGCCGGCTCAGGCGACGGACAGCAGCGCAGAATGTACCGCATCGAATCACCAAGGGAGCTTCGCTGGTTGTGCGATCAACTCGTGCCGAAGATCGACCACAAGCTCGGTTCTGCCCAGGTAGGAGACGTGGCAGTCAGGAAGCTACGGAGGGTACCACTGGCCTCAGAGGACACCTCAGTCCTCCCCCAACCCGGGGTCGTCGGGGGGAACGAGCCCGGCGTCGGTGACCGTCCCCGCGGCCCTCGGCAGTGAGCCGGTCCCGCTCGTCGGCAGTTTGCTGGTCGGTCATCGCCGCCTGGGTGCTGGCGTGACCAGGGTGGGCCATCAGCTCCCCGGTGGCCTCGGGATGGGCGGCCAGGTGCCGCCGCAGCGCCCACCACCTGGGCCGGGGTGGCGACCACCTGGTGGCCGGCGGTGCACTTGAGCCTTTTCGATCACCTGGCCCTCGCCGGGCGCCCCTCCGCCCCGGGCGTGTCGACCCAGCCAGGGCGGGCCGCGAGGCGCCGGGTGGCGACCCCCCTTCCCGGTGGGGCCTCTAGGGGGTCGCCTCGTCCCCGCCCCGGTGCCGGGGGGCCGCCCGACCGACCCAGCGCGACAGCGGGTCGAGGGCGTAGTAGACGGCGAGGGCGCCCTGGAGGGCCAAAAATACCGAGGCGCTCAGGAAGGCGATACCCACCGACGCGGTATAGACGACGGCACCGAGGCTGAACAGCACGGTCGCCCGCCCTCGCTCGGCCTCGGGGAAGGCGGGATCGAGGAGGCGTCGGTGGCCGGAGGCGTAGAGCCACAGGGCGCTCCAGGTGTAGGCGTTCGCGGCCATGGTCACCCCGTAGACGACGGCGGCGGTTTGGGCCCCGTGGCCCCTGGCCAGTGCCTGGCCCAGCACCCCCGTCGGGTAGGGCAGGAACGCAATGGTCATGAGCAGGAGGAGGTTGAGGTAGATCAGGGGTCGATCGACCCGATCGAGGTGGCCGAAGATGGAGTGGTGGTTCAGCCACATGATGCCGATGACGGCGAAGCTGACCACGTAGGCGGCGAGCGACGGCCAGCGGTCGGCAAGCTGGTGGGCCAGGTCCTGGTAGGACCCGGGCTGGGCGATGGTGAGGACGAGGAGGGTGATGGCGATGGCGAAGACGCCGTCACTGAAGGCCTCGACCCGCGTCTTCCTCATCGCCCACCCCGGAGGGACCGATCCCCGCCCCTGACCGTCCGGGGTCGCCCCATCCCCGACGGGCCCCGGGGGGCCCCGCACCCCGGGGCTCGGGCCATCGCGCCCACCTCACCGGCTCCCCCGGGGCACCTGCTGTCGGCCACAGCCTCACCCCTCTGTCCACACCCCGACCGGTGGCCGGTCGACACCCCGGGGACCCTATCCCAGAACCGCCCGGGCGAGAGCCGGGTCAGACCACCACGCCGAGGAGGTGGGCCAAAGACCGCCCTGCCAATCGGGATGGGCGGGCCTGCCACGCTGAGGATGGTGAGCCGCACCCGGGAACGTCGTCCCGCCGACACGGGCGATCCGGCCGATGCCGGCGGGGTCGCCCTGTCGCCCGAACGCCACAGCACCGGCCCCGCCCTCAGGGGGCTCTGGCGCCCACAGGGCCAGGACCGGGCAGTCCCTGGTCGCACCCCAGACCGGCGCCAGTCGTCCGCCGACGACTCCATCGGAACGGGACCAAGGGGGCCGCGATCCTTCCTGGGCGGCGACTGGTTCGGGGGCCAGCGTGGCGTCGCCGCTGCCTCGAGCGGTGGACGACCTGCTCGGGGTACGCCACCCCCCGACGCAGTGATCCCAGCAGGAAGTCACCCCGGGGTGCCGGGGGGCCGGCGCAGCGTGGCCTCGGTGGCCTCGTCGGCCGGGTAGAAGAGCTCGACGGCCAGCTCGGCCAGGGTGACGTCCTGGGGGGTGCCGAAGAC
>DASQQH010000112.1:0-3182 GCA_035643555.1 Acidimicrobiales bacterium
CCGGGAGCCGCCGCCGCCCTGGCGGGCCACCGCCGAGGCCGCCTCGGCCGCCTGCAGCAGCCCGGCCTCCGACAGGTCGGCGGTGTGGGCGTAGCCGGTGGTGTCGCCGACCACCACCCGGATGCCCGCCCCCCGGTCCCGCCCAGAGGCCAGTTCCTCCACACGCGTGTCGTCCAGGCAGGCGGTGGAGGTCCGGCGGTCCTCGGCGAACACCTCAGCGAAGTCGCCGCCCCGTCCCAGGGCGGCGGACAGCACGCGCTCCACCACGGCCGTCTCGATCACGAGCGCCCTCCTTCGTCGGGTGGCCGGCTGGAGCTACCGGCCGGGGTGTGCTTATCGTACCTCCGTGCTTAGGGAGACCGGGTTGGTGGGCCGAGCCAGCATGGAGGTGACCGAGGCCGACACGGCCATCGCGCTCTGCACCGGCGAGGTCCCCGTGTTGGCGACTCCGCGCCTGGTTATCCTGGCCGAGGAAGCCTGCTGCCGGGCCCTGGTCGGCCGGCTGGAGGAGGGGACCACCTCGGTCAGCTGGCGGGTCCAGCTCAACCACTCTGCCCCCGCGT
Source organism: Acidimicrobiales bacterium (assembly GCA_035643555.1). Classification (GTDB taxonomy): domain Bacteria; phylum Actinomycetota; class Acidimicrobiia; order Acidimicrobiales; family JAJPHD01; genus DASQQH01. The sequence goes on from DASQQH010000112.1 coordinate 564, forward strand.
TCGTCGGTGAGAAGGTCGCGGTGGAGGCCGTCCTCGAGCGGGTGGCGGGTCGACGCCTCATGTTCGCCGCATCGGCCCGTGACCTCTCGGGCCGGATGATCGGGGCGGGCAAGCTGGCCAGGGTCGTCGTGGACGTGGGGACCTTCCTCGACCACGCGGGTGGCTGATGGCACCGACGGGCACCACCAGGGTGGTCCCCGCCGCCGACCGGCCCGTCCGAGACAGGTCCCCGGGGCCGACGGCGTCCGTGCGCACCGTCGAGGAGGGGGCTGAAGGGCCGGGCAAGGCCTGGCCCGCCCTCCTGGCGAGGGGGCGCTCGGGGGAGCGAGGTGGGCATGGCGGTCCTGGCGCTCCTCGTGGTCGACAGCGCCACCGGTGACCCCCTGGCCGGGACCTTGGCCTCATGATCGGGTTCGTCGCTCTGACCCTGGGCGGGGCGGGCCCCTGGGCGGTCTGGTCGGCGCGACCGGGGTGGTCGCGGTCCTTCGCCTGGTCCAGGTGGGCCCGAGCCACCGTCATTCGCCAGCGGCGCCGGCACCCGAGGGGGGATCAGGCGAGGTTCGAGGACCTGGGGTAGGCCACCTCCGGGTCGGTCAGCACGTTGACCAGGTACGGGGCGCCAGCGGCGAGCGCCCGATCGAGGGCCGGCCCGACCTCCTCGGGACGGCTCACGGTCTCCCCGGCGCCGCCCAGGGCCCGGACCACGTCGTCGTAGCGGCAGCCGGGCTGCAGATCGGCCGCCACGTCGTAGCCGTACAGGGCCCGCATGGGGTGCTTCTCGAGACCCCAGATCCCGTTGTTCCCCACCACGATGGCCACGGGCAGGCGATGGCGGACCAGGCTGTCGATGTCCATCGCCGAGAACCCGAGGGCGCCGTCACCGGCCAGCAGGACCACCTGCCGGTCGGGGTGGATGGTCCGGGCGGCGATGGCGTAGCCCAGACCGGTTCCGAGGCAGCCGTAGGGGCCCGGGTCCATCCAGCACCCGGGCTGGTAGGAGTCGACCAGCCGGCCGGCCCAGGACACGAAGTCGCCCCCGTCCCCGATCACCACCGCGTCGCGGTCCAACCGGCTGCGCAGCTCCCCGTAGACCCGGGCAGGGTGGACCGGCGTGGTGTCGGCGGTGAGCTCGGCCTCCGCCGCCTTGCGCCGGCTGCGGTCCTCGTCCACCAGGCGGGCGATCCAGGCCTCGTGGTCGGACCGGGCCCCCGTGGTCTCGGCCATGGCGTCGAGGACGGCGGCCAGGTCCCCCGCCGGCGAGGCGGCGAGGTCGACGTGGCTGGCCCGGGCGTCGGGGCTGTCGACGACATGCACGATCCTGGCCTGGCCCAGCTGACCGAAGGAGAGCCGGAAGTCCAGGGGGGCTCCCACCACCGCCACCACGTCGGCCTCGCGCAGCAGCCCCCTGGCCCAGCCGGCGGCCAGCTCGTGGTCGGCGGGGAGGCAGCCGCGGCCGAGGCCGTTGGCGAAGGTCGGCACCCGGAGGGCTTCCGCGCAACGGCGCAGGGACTCCCAGGCCCCGTTCCACCACACGTCGCTCCCGGCCACGAGGGCTGGGCGCTCCGCTGCGGCCAGGAGCTGACCGGCCCGGCGTACCTCGTCCGGGTCGGGGTCCCCACCGGTGCCTCCTCCGCCGGCGGGGAGGGAGGCCCGGGCGGTGCCGAAGAGCACGTCGAGGGGGATGTCGACGAACGCCGGGCCGCGATGGGGGGTGAGGGCCGCCCGGACGGCGCCGGCGACGGTGGCGGGGATGTCGGCGGTCTGGGCGACGGTGGTTGCCACCTTGGTCACCGGGGCCACCATCGGGACGTGGTCCAGCTCCTGGAGCGACCCTGACCCCCAGCGGGCCCGGGGCGCCCGTCCAGCGAGCACCACGAGGGGGGAGCCGTTGAACCGAGCCGTGGTGATGGCGCTCATGCCGTTGGTCACGCCCGGACCAGCGGTGAGCACCGCCACCCCCGGGCCCCGGGTCAGCTTGGCCACCCCCTCCGCGGCGAAGGCGGCCGTCTGCTCGTGGCGCACGTCCAAGATGCTCACCCCGGCCTTGACGCACGCGTCGTAGACGGGAAAGACGTGGCCCCCGGAAAGGGTGAACACCGTGCCCACGTCCGGGCCGCCGAGGCCGGCCAGCGCCAGCTCGCCGCCGTGGCCCTCGAGCTCGCTGCCGCCTGGGGCTTCTGCCATGTGGGCACCCTAGTGGCCTCGCTCCTCGGTCGTCGTGGCTGCTGCCGCCACCCGGAAACCGCCGTCCTGGAGCCAGGGAACAGGGCCCTCGGGTCGTCGTCGTTGGCAACGGCAACGGTCCGTTCGCCCAGGTGGGACACCGGGTCGACCTGGCCCCCACAGCGCAGCGACCGGGTCGGGCCGTTCGGAGCGGAGGGTGAGGGAGGACCGGTTCAGGGGTGAGCAAACTCCCTGGGGTGGCCCGCCCACCCTGGGTGCACAGCCCGGCCATCACAACAGCGCAATCCGACAGAGCGATGTCGAACGTGCACGAATAGAAAGATTGGAAGTCCTCCGATAGCGTGCTCCCGCGGAATGTTGTTTCGGATTTGACTCTGTCGGGCACGCTGCTATGGTGCTCTCAAGAACCAGAAAAGCGACTTCCCTGTCTGCATA
>DASQQH010000113.1:0-5067 GCA_035643555.1 Acidimicrobiales bacterium
CGTCGAGGTCGTCGCCGGGCATCTCGCCGATCCGCTGCCAGGCGGGCTCCGGGGACAGTTCGACCTCGTCGTCGCGGTGGTGCCCTACGTGCCCACCGATGAGCTCATCTTCCTGCCCCGCGACGTCCGGGAGCACGAGCCGCGCCTGGCACTCGATGGAGGGCCCAGGGGTACGCGCCTGCTCGAGGAGACGGTGTGGGCCGGCGCCGCGGTGCTGCGCCCCGGCGGCACCCTGCTCCTGGAGCTCGGCGGTGACCAGGACCGCTCCTTGCGCCCTGTCCTCCAGGCCGCTGGGTACGGAGCCCCCCGGCGCTATGAGGACGCCGAGGGGGCACTACGGCACCTCGAGGCGAGGTGGTCTCCCTGACCGCCCGCTGTGGACCACGCGCCGCACCGTTCGTCCCGATCGCTCGGGGCCCCGTCGGCGTCCCGGCCGTTCCAGGGCGACCGCAGATGGCCAAGGCCCGGCGCTGCCGGTTCCACAGCTGGACACCGGATTGCGCCGACAGGCGCCTGGCTGATCCGGGGTCCCTCGACCGGCCCCGGTCGACCTGCCGGGTCGCCCGCCTCCCGGGCCGACGACCCCATCAGTCGTTGTCGAAGCTTGTCGGCCGACAGGAACCAGACTGACGGCCACATCAGAACCCGCGGTCAGGGTAGTTCGAGAAGTCAGCCTCCCGGGTCATGGCCGTATCGACGATCGCCCACACCCAGATGCCGATGCTGGCGAGAACACCAAGAACGATCAACGGAATGCCGGCGCCGTTGCCCGGATGATAGTAGCCGTAGACATCGTAATAGGACACTGTGTACGTCTCTGCCCCGACGATACTTGCCAAGAGCCAGGATCCCACCGACACACCGAGCCCGATCCAGAACTTCGTGGCGTTCCATCTGAACGTGTACAGCCATGTCCAGAACGACAGGAACACTGCCAACAGGATCGCCGCTGTCTTGGAACGGGTACTTCTGGGCGCGGCCGGATACTGCGGGCGCCAGGGTCGCCCGGACAATTCAGTGGCAGATCCACAGTGGGGACAGAAGGCAGCCTCTTCGGTGAGTGGGTTGCCGCAGGACGTACAGTATCTGTTGACGGACTGCTTGCGCGTGTCCTCGGTCGCGTCCGGGTCCCCCGTCGTGCCGCCCGTAGTGGTCCCCTCGTCGAACTGGGTCATGTGACTCCCTCCCTGGTGGCGTCTTCTTGGCCCGAAATGGCTCCCGGACGTGTTCTTGCGGCAACGACTCCCGATCACCATCGCTCCCCGATGGCGGGGGCACTAGGGCCGAAGGTCACAGGCGGTGAGGCCGTTGGCCAGGCGACGGTTAGGAGTGTGTATGTCACCCAGCCAGGGTCTGCCTGCGATCACCCGGGGGTCATGCAAAGGGATTCGGCCGCGGAGTCTCGTGGATCCACCCGTGGCGGTCATTGACAGATACGGACATGAGCCGGTGGTCGATGAGCTCTTTTCTGGCGTGGGAAAGGGCGCCGATCTACTGAGTCCGCATGCATCGATATACCGTGCGCCAGGAATCGGCTCCTGTTCCCGGCGCGCTCGCCGTGGTGTGGAAGGATGGGATCGCCGACGCAGCGGCGGGGGTCCCCGGGGGCAGACCGGTCGAACAGGCCAGGCGTCGGGGGGGGGTTGGGATCGACGGTCTCGAACCAGAGCTGGGCAAGGATCCACCGGGGGTATCGCGCCCAGAGGGGTGGGGCCCCTCCGGGCACGGCCCGAGCTCCCGTCGGCCCGACCGGGGGGCGGCCCTCTTCTCCTGGCAGCACCGGCGGCGAACAGCGTCGGCGACCCGTCCCGAGCGGCGGAGGGGCCGCAGTGGGACCCGCCGCCGGGTTCGGCGGTGGAGGCGCTCGGGGCGTGTCGCACCGGGGGCCCGGAGGTGGGCGGACCCCGGTGGCGACCCCGGTGTGGCCGACTCGACCAGGCCGAGCCCCTGTGCCTACCCCGTGACCGACACGACACCGTTCCGGCCGAGGGGGGTGGTGGGCCCGTGACCGGCGCGTCGGGTCGGGACCGGGTCAGGGGGTCGGATCGGGGGCGACCGGCGGCGAAGAGGAAACGCCGGTGCCGTGCCGGCCGGGCGTCGGTACCGTTGATGGGATGAAGTCCGTTCTGGAGCTGCTGGTCTGCTTCCTGCACCCGATCGCCGTCGTCCTGATCTGGATCAACCTGGTCGGTCGCCGGGACATCGGTTCCGGGGCGAAGCTGGCCTGGGCACTCTTCTCGCTCATCCCGGTGGTCCCCTTCGTCTACGTGCTGGTCTCGGGGGATCTGTGGTAGCGAGCCGGCAGGCCTGCACCGGCCTCTGACGGCCGTGGCGGCGGGCGGTGATCGAGGAGCCTCCGTCGTTCCCCGTGGCACGGTCGAGCCGGGGTCGTGGCTGCCGGTGGCCCGCAGGGCCCCGGGTGAGGAGCGGTCGTCGTCGTCGGCCGAGGCGGCGACGGTGGACGACTCCGGCCGCGGCCGCCTTCCCCACGGCGTCGCACCGGGCCCATCGCCGCGGCTCTGACGCGCCGGGTGCTCCCGCCACCCCGACCGCCGGGGCCCCAGCCCGCCGGATCCAGGCCTTCCTCGGAAGGGGCCGTCACCGGGACGGAGGGGGGCCATCCCCGGTGGGCGCCCGGGGGGAGGCCGTGGCCGCGGCGAAGGCCTCCAGGGCGGCCCGCTGGGCCGGGGTGAGGGCCGTGGGCACGACCAGTTCCGCCTGGACCACCAGGTCGCCACGGTCCCGGTCGTCGGGCACGCCCCACCCCCGGAGCCGGAACGTCGCCCCATGGCCGGTGCCCGGCGGGATCCAGCAACGCAGGGACGGGCCATCGAGGGTCGGCACCTCGACGGTAGCGCCGAGGGCCGCCTCGGCCAGGGTGAGGGGGAGGACGACCCGGAGGTCCCGGCCACGGCGGGAGAAGCGTGGGTCGGGCTGCACCCGGGCGGTCAGGCGCAGATTCCCAGCCTCCCGGGGCACGAGGCGATCGCCGTCCTCGGTCCCGGGGGGGACCTCCACGCTCACCGTCCTGGTGGCGGGGATGGTCCCAACCCCCCGACAGGCGGGACAGGGGGCCGGGGCCAGCCGTCCCCGCCCCTGACAGGCCCGGCACGAGAGGCGCATGGCGATCCCGCCCGACCACCGGACCGCCCACCCGTGGCCGCCGCAGCGCCGACAGGTGGGTCCCATCCCGAGGGAGGCGCCGCCGCCGCAGCGGTCACAGGGCTCCTCGGTGTCCACCGACGCCTGGACCGCGGCGCCCAGCACGGCTTGGGCCAGACGGAGCCGGACCTCGGCGCCGGTGCCCGGGGCGCCCCCGTGGCGGACCGGGATCCGACGACCGCCGCCCCCCTGGCGGGCGGCGTCGTAGCCGTGGCGTCGAGAGGGGTCCCGGAGCACGTCGTAGGCGGCGACGAGGTCGGCGAAGCGCTGGCTGGCATCGGGGCCCGGATCGTGGTCCGGGTGGTAACGGTGCGCCAGGCGCCGCCAGGCCTGGGTGATCTCCTCGCTGGTGGCGTCCTCGCCGACGCCCAGGACCCGGTAGTGGTCCTGCTCCCGCGGTTCCTCCCCGCTGCTCACGTGGGCCACCTCCTCTGCCCCAGGATGCCGGCGGTCTTGACGGCCACAGCTAGTAGGATAAAATCTAAGTCAGTTAGCATCACTTTTGCTAGTGGTGATGGAGAGGGGAGGCCTCGATGATGCTCATGCGTTCTGATCCGTTCCGGCAGCTGGACCGCTTGGCAGATCAGATGTTCGGGACCGCCGCACGTCCGGCGTCGATGCCCATGGACGCCTACCGGCGTGGGGACCGGTTCGTGGTGCACTTCGACCTGCCGGGGGTCGACCCGGAGCAGGTGGAGTTGACGGTGGAGCGCAACACCCTGATGGTGAGGGCCGAGCGCTCCTGGACCCCGGCTGAGGGCGACGAGCTGGTGGCCTCGGAGCGCCCCCAGGGGGTCTTCTCCCGTCAGCTGCTTCTCGGAGAGGGCCTGGACACCGACCGGATCGAGGCGAGCTACGACGCGGGTGTGTTGACCCTCACCATCCCCGTTGCCGAGAAGGCCAAGCCTCGCCGGGTATCGGTGACCACCGGCGAGACCCAGCAGTCCATCCCCACCGCACCGTCATCCTGATGGCGCGAGCCCGGGCCCGGTTCCCCGGCGCGGCCGGGGAACCGGGCCCGGGACCGCTGTGGCGGCCCGCTAGACCCCGAGCAGGTCCGCTTGGGCCGGCGGTTGTCCGGTTCCCGGGGTGACCACCGAGCACTGGGCGGCCAGGCCGTCGGCCAGGGAGGCCACGTCCAGGCGCCGCTCCAGGCGCTCCAGATCGGCCAGCTTGGCCCGGGTCTCGGCGACGCCGGAGGCGAGCATGGTGCAGCAGTCCTCGTCGGGCAGTTCGGAGATCGCCTTGGTGCCGATCCGGGCCGCCTCGGCGGTGATCTCCGCCTTGTCGAAGCCGAGCAGGGGCCGCAGCAGAGGGAGGTCGGTCGCCGATTCCACCACCGACAGGTTCTGCAGGGTCTGGCTGGCCACCTGTCCCAAGGCGTCGCCGGTGACCAGGGCCTCGGCGCCGTGGATCCGGGCGAGGCGGGTGGCGGTCATCACCATGACCCGCCGCTGGCTGACCACCCCCAGGCGTCCGGCTCCCCCGGTGGCGATCGACCGTTGGGCCTTGCCCAGGGGGACGATGAACAGCCGGGCCCCCGGCTGGAAGCGGCTGAGGTGGCGGACCAGGGCGTAGGCCTTGTACACCGACTCCCGGGTGGTGAAGGGCAGCCCGGTGAAGTGGACGTAGTCGCAGCGCAGCCCGCGGCGCATCGCCCGGTAGCCGGCGACCGGGGAGTCGAAGCCGCCCGACAGCAGGACCAGCGCCTGACCGCTGACGCCGATGGGCAGGCCGCCCTGGCCGGCCAGGCGCTCGGTGTAGACGAAGATCTCGTGGTCGTCCACCTCGACGCCGATCTCGACGTCCGGGGCGGAGAGGTCGACGCCCAGCCCGGTCCGCCGGCGCACCAGATCCCCGAGGCGGACGCCGATCTGCTCCGAGGTGACGGGGAACCGCTTGTCC
>DASQQH010000114.1:0-7535 GCA_035643555.1 Acidimicrobiales bacterium
TCTACAGTGAGCTGCAGCGCCGCGGCGAGAAGTCGTCGGTCCGCCTGTACCAGGAGGTCCTGGACCAGGTCGTACACGCCGATCGCCTCGGCTATGACTGCTATGCGGTCATCGAGCACTTCTTCTATCCAGAGTTCTCGATCTCGGCCAACCCATGGGCCTTGTTCTCCCAGGCTGCCCGAGCGGGCTCCCGGGATCATGTTCCGTACCCTTGGCCACCCGCTGCCCTACTACAACCCCACGGTGCTGGCGTCCCAGATCGCCCAGTTCGATCTGATGGTGGGCGGCCGCTACGAGTTCGGCCTGGTCCGTGGTCACGGGTGGTTGCCGCCCAAGGCGGGCGTTCCCATCCGGGACACGCGCGACATCTACGAGGAGGCCCTGGACGTCGTGATGCTGGCGTTGGAGAACGAGCGGTTCTCGTACCACGGCGCCCACGACGAGGTCGACGACTCCCACATCGTCCCGCGGCCGTCGACAGAGCGGCGGTTCCGCATCTTCCTCGGAGGGACGAGTGACCGCACGTATGAACTCGCCGGCCAACAGGGATGGGCCGTCGCCGTTCCCCCGCTCCTCCCCTATGAGGCCCTCCGGTCGCAGCTGGATATCTACCATGACGCATGTGCTGGGCACGGGAATGATCCTGACATTGCCTTTATCCACGCCTGCCATCTGGACGAGGACCGGGCGACGGCCGAGCGGGAGGCCAGATCCTGGACCCGTGGGTTTCTCACCGGGAACGCTTCCCCATTGCTCATGGGAGGAGAGATGGCGTCACCGGACATCCTTGCCGAGGCGGGGTTCGGCTTCTACAGTTCGGGGATCATGGAGAAGCTGGCGGCGACGCCCTCTGAGGAGATGCTTTCCCAGGATATCGTCTCGGTCGGGACGCCCGAGGACGTCATCGATCGCATCGAGGCCGTGCGTGGGGCGTGCGAGGGCCTCACCGAGGTCGACATCACGGTGAATGCTGGCGGGGCGAGCCACTGGCAGGCGATCAAGACACAGGAGTTGTTTGCGGATCAGGTGATTCCCCGCCTGTCGTAGTTCGGCGATTGGCGGCACGGGCCACTCGGGTCGAAGGTCGCCGGAGGCCGGTCGCCGACCGGGTCCGACCTGGCCAGTGGGGGGACCGCCCCTTGGCATCGCCACCGTCCCACCCGGTCCATGGCGCCGTCATGCTGGGCGCCGCAGCGCCCAGCGAGCGATCGTCAGCCGACCACGTCGATCAGGTGCTCATCGGGCCGGTGGGCCGTCCCCGCCGGGCGGCTGCGCCCCGAGGGCGGTGTCGGTGGGCCAGGGATCGCTAGCGCCCCTCGGCCTCCCGGTAGTAGCGCCGCCAGATGAGCCGGTGGAGGGGCAGCCAGCGGGGGATGGAGCGCAGGCCCGGGATGAAGGGGATGAGCAGCAGCAAGAGCGTGGCCAGGCCGGTCAGGTAGATGGCGATGAGGTCGACGTTGGGGGAGGAGTTGAACCCGGGAATGTGGTACCAGAGCTGATACAGCCACAACCAGGGTTGGCCCGGGTAGCTGCCGGTCTCGTTCATCACCCCCCACTGGTCGCCCACCAGGTGCTGGGCCTTGGCCTGGTCCTTGTAGTAGGTGCCGTCCTCGAGGAACAGCAGGGGCTTGGTGAAGTTGGTCCCGTAGAACTGGTTGTGGGCGATGAGGCTCGCCTCCAGCCCGCCGCTGCGGGCCAGGGCCAGCTCGGCGCCCATGAGCGTGGGGACCGGTCCGTAGTTCCCCGGCGGGACCACCGGGGCGCCGGTGGGGGTGAAGGTGACCTTGTCGGCCGCCTTGGTGTAGGCCTTGGCCCAGGCCGTGCGGGTGGCGGGCGGCGCGGCGTTCCAGGTGGCCAGGGCCGATCGCAGGGCGGGGTTGTTGCCGCCGGTGGCCTGGAGGGGCCCGACCACGAAGGCCTGGGCGGGGTCGATCGGCTCGTGGACCCCGGCGGCCTGCTGCCAGGAGGGGCCGATCCCCTGGACCGAGCCGGTCCCGTTGTTGTAGGGGGGACCGTAGGTGGCCGTGTCCGAGGTGCCGGCGAGCTCCGAGGCGGCCGTGCTCACGAAATCCGCCGGCGCCGCGGTGGCCCATCTGCGGATGGTGATCGGGGCCACGTCCGGCGAGGAGAGCACGGCGGCCAGGGCCACGGTGGCGGCGACCATCACCGCAGTGGCCGCCACGGCCTCCCGGATCAGGTCGTAGCGGCGGACCGGCCCCTGCCACTCGGAGCGGTCGGCCTCCCGCGCCTCCCGGCGGGTGGGCCGGGTGGTCGCCGCGCCGGGACGCAGCGGCCGGCCGAGGAGGTCACGGCCCCGGCGGGGGGAGAAGGGGTGCACCACCCCCCGGTGGCGGACGAAGAGGATGTGGAGCCCGATCAGGGCCACCAGGACGAGGGGGAGGAGCACGACGTGCCACAGCAGCATCTGGCCGACGTTCATGAGGTTGAAGAAGGCGCCGATGCCGGCGGCGTTGAAGGCGTCCTTGCCGTTGGTGGCGATCCACTGGGAGTCGAAGTTCTGCTGGGACAGGTAGCCGGTGAACGCCTCCCCGATCGAGGCGAGGAAGGCCAGCACGCCGGTGATCCAGGTACGGGCCCGTCGGCCGCGCCACGCGGCCATGAAGAACTTGCCCCACAGGTGGATGACCAGGAGGGCCATGAAGAACTCGACGCTCCACAGGTGCAGGCTGTTGAAGAAGCGCCCGCCCGGGTTGTAGTGCCACCAGTCCGGCCCGCCGAGGGCGATCAGGAAGCCCGAGACGATGGCGATGCCCAGGGCCGCCAGGCTGGCCACGCCGAACACGTAGATCCATGAGGAGACGTAGGAGGGCTGGGTCTCGGGCAGCAGCCGCTCCGGGGGGAGCCAGCGCAGCAGGGCCGCCCGCACCCGTCCGGTCCAGGAGGTGGGCCGACCCGAGGACGGCCCGGCGCCGGGCCGAGGCACCGGGGCATCGGGGACGCCCTCGGTGGCACGTTCGCCCGGGAAGGGGAGGAGGAGTGCCGCCACGAAGATCACCAGCATGGCGACGATCACGGCGAGGTTGGCAACCGAGATCGTGAACACCGACCACTGCAGATAGTGACCGGGCCCGTTGATGTCGACGGGCGCGCCGAACAGGGGTACGAGGAATGCCGCTCCAGTCATAGACGCAGCGTGATCCTATCGTGGCCGCGCGTGGCCAGGGGAGTGTTTGGGGGAAGCCGGGAGAATACGCCGGCACGCCCCTTTCCATCGGCGGGGTTTCGATGCCCGCAGGTCCGGGTCGGGGAACGGCGGATGGCCCCGTGGACACCGCCCGGCGATTCGTCATCCCCAGCTTCGGGCGTCGGGGGTGGCCAGGGTGGCAGGGGGACGCAGTGTCCGAAGTGTCCGGGCGCGCAGCTGGGCGACGTCGCCGGCGTGGCCCTCCACCACGCCCTCGACGATGAGGAAGGCGCTGGTGCGGACCACCACGCGTTCCCGGTCGTAGAGGGCGGGGGAGATCATCACGCTGGTCATGCCGTGCTCGTCCTCCAGGAGCAGGAAGACCAGGCCCTTGGCGGCCCCCGGCCGCTGCCGGCACACGACCAGACCGGCCACCTCGACCGGGGTCCCGGCGGCCACCGCCCGGAGCTTCTCCGAGGACCGGGTCCGGGGGGAGAGATCCGGGCGGAGGTGGCGCAGGGGATGGTCGTCGGGGGACAGCCCGAGGACCTCGTAGTCGGTGGCCAGGGCCTCCCAGGCCGACGGCTCGGGCAGGGCGATCTCAGCCCGGGTGGTCGCCAGGCACAGGGAGAGCTGGCGCGGGGGTGGGCGCCCGGAACGCAGGCGGCGGGTCGGGGGGTCACCCTGGGCGGTCTGGAGGAGCCCGAGGTGCCACAGCAGCTGGCGGCGGTGGTTCCCCAGGCTGTCGAGGGCGCCGACCAGGATGGCGTTCTCGATCGCCTCCCGGGACCAGTCGGCACGCTGGAGCAGGTCGGGAAGGGACCGGTAGGGCCCGGCACGGTCCCGCTCGGCGACCACGGCCTGGGCGCTCCCGGCCGAGAGGCCCCGGATCCAGGACAGGCCGAGGCGGACGCTCCCGCCCTCCAGGCGACAGGCGGCGCCGCTGGCGTTGATGTCGGGCCGGCGCAGGGCCACGCCGTGGCGGCGAGCGTCGCCCACGAGCACGTGGGGGGGGTAGAAGCCCATGGGCCAGTTGTTGAGGAGGGCGCAGTAGAAGGGGGCAGGGTGGTACTCCTTGAGCCAGGCCGACTGGTAGGCGAGGAGGGCGAAGGCCGTGGCGTGGCTCTTGGGGAAACCGAACTGGGCGAACCCGCCCAGGGTGGTGAACATCTCCTCGGCCACCTGGTCCGGGACCCCTCGGGCCCGGGCCCCCGCCAGGAAGCGCTCCCGCCAGTGGGCCATGGTCGTCCCGGCGTCCCGCCGCCCCATCGCCCGCCGGAAGGCCTCGGCCTCCCCGGGGGAGAACCCGCCCATCGCCATGGCCACCTGGAGCACCTGCTCCTGGTAGAGGACCACGCCCAGGGTCTCGGCGAGGGCCTCGGCGAGACAGGGGTGGGGAAGCTGGAGGGAGGGCGGGGAGCCCCCGTCGCCGGCCAGCAGCGCCTGGCGGCGTTCCGCGTAGGGATGGACGGCGCCACCTGCGATGGGACCGGGCCGGACGATGGCCACCTGGGCGGCCAGGTCGTCGAGGGAGGCGGGCCGGGTCCGGGGGAGCAGCGAGGCCTGGGCGCGGGACTCGATCTGGAAGACCCCCACCGTGTCGCCCCGCCCGATCCGGGCGTAGACGGCCGGATCGGCGAAGTCGATGCGTGACAGGTCGACCGGGTCCGCCTCGCAGGTGGCGATCAGGTCCAGGCAGTCCTCCACGGCCGAGAGCATGCCCAGGGCCAGGACGTCGATCTTGACCATGCCCGCGTCGTCCACCGAGTCCTTGTCCCACTGGCAGACGTACCGCCCGGGCCAGGCCGCCGGCTGCACCGGGACGCAGTCCACCAGCGGCTGGGAGGAGATCACCACCCCCCCCACGTGCTGGGAGACGTGGCGGGGGAAGTCGGCCACCTCCCTGGCCAGCTCGATCAGCTCCCGCCACCCTGGGGCGTCGACCAGGGGGGCGAACTGGGGGGAGCGCAGCATCTCCTCCCGCAGGGTCCCCGCGCTGGCCCACCCCTCGGTCAGCTTGGCCAACCGGTCCAGCTCGGCGGCGGGCAGGCCCAGGGCCTTGCCCACGTCGCGCACCGCGGAGCGGATGCGGTAGCGGGGGAAGGTCGCCACCAGCGCGGCCCGGTCGGTCCCCCAGTGCTCGTAGATCGCCCGGAAGAGGCGGTCCCGGATGTCCCGGGGAAAGTCGAGGTCGATATCGGGCAGGCTGACCAGGTCGTCGTTGAGGAACCGGCCCAGGAAGAGGTGGTTGCGCACCGGGTCGATGTGGGACAGCCCGATGAGGTAGCAGACCACGCTGCCCACACTGGATCCCCGGCCCCGTCCAGGTGGGAGCCCCTGGCGGGGGGAGGGTCCCCGGACCTCGGCGGCCACCTGGGTGGCGAGGTCGAGGACCTCGTGGTAGGTGAGGAAGAACCCGGCCAGCCCGTGGCGGGCGATCAGGCCCAGTTCCTCGTCCAGGCGGTGGTCGGCGCCGGCGTGCTCCGCCGGCGGATACCGGGCCGCCAGCGCCTCCCGGCACAGGTGGGCCAGCCAGGAGTCGGGGGTGTGCCCGGCGGGCACCGGCGGGGTGGGCAGCCGGTAGCCGAGATCGTCGGTGGGATCGAAGCCGCAACGGGTGGCGACGGTGGCGGCGGCGGCGACGGCGTGGGGCCACTCGGCGAACCGTCGTTGCTGCTCGGCGGGGCCACGCAGGTAGAACTCCCCGTTCGCCCGACGCTCCCGGTGGCTGGCGTCCAGGGTGGTCCGGTGCCGGATCGCGCAGAGGACGTCGTGGAGCCGGTGGCGGGACCGGTCGTGGTAGTGGACGTCACCCGTGGCGACCGGCGACAGCCCCAGGCGGTGGGCCAGGGCGACCAGGGACCGGTTGCGGGGACGGTCGCCGTGGACCAGGTTGTCCTGCAGCTCGACCACGACGTTGGCCGGACCCAGCTCGTCGACCAGCCGGCCCAGCACGGCTGCCGCACGGTCGGGGTCGCCGGCCTCGACCGCCGCGGCCACCTCGCTGGATCGGCCCCCGGTCAAACAGACCAGGCCGGCGGCGTGTGCCGCCAGCAGGTGGCGGGCCAGGCAGGGGTCCCGCCGCCGCGGGGTCGCGGGGCCATCCCCGGCCTCGCCCGTGGGGGCGAGGCCGGGGTGACCGTGGGCCAGGCTGACCAGACGGCACAGGTTCGCCCAGCCCTGGCGGGTGGCCGCCAGGAGGATGAGGGTGTGGCGGGGGCCGTGGTCGGGGTCGTACGCGACCGTCAGCTCCACCCCCACGATCGGCCTGATGCCCCGTTCCCGGCACCCCCGGGCGAAGGCCAGGGCGCCATGGAGGTTGTCCCGGTCGGTGACCGCCAGGGCCCGGTAGCCGAGCGCGGCCGCCCGTTCGATCAGCTCCTCCGGGTGGGAGGCCCCCTCCAGCAGGGAGTAATTGGTGTGGAGGTGCAGCTCCACGTAGCACGGCGCACCAGGGCCGCCGCTGGTGGCCTCGGCTGGCGCGTCGGCCATGCCCGTGTCGGGCGGGCGGTCACCGGCCCCGCCGGGGTCGAGGCCGGCCCCGGGGTCCCGGGTCAGTAGCGCTGGGCCCACCAGCCCCCTCCGAGCAGGTCCCGGTAGATCGTGAGGTGGTCGCCCTGGTCCAGGACCAGGGCGAAGTACAGCCGGGACACCGGCTGGGGACGCCACCAGCCCTCGTCCACCCGCCAGGTCTCCTGGATCTCGGTCACGGCCCGGGGTCGTCGTCCCCGAGGGGTCACCGCCATCGGCACGCCGGCGGCGCCTACCTCGACCTGGATCGGGCGGGGCTGGGCCAGCGGGGTCCCCAGGTGGTGGTGCCCGGCGGCAGGTCGCATCAGAGGTCGAAGGTGACCAGGGCCAGACGCCGCTCGGGGAGCCGGTTCCAGGGCTCCACCGCCACCACCCGGCCGACCGGGCAGTACCCGTACCGGGCCGTGAGCTGGCGGAGGCACTCCTCCAGCCGCTCCTGTGCCGCCCCCCACCGTGGGGCGCCCGGTGACGTCAGGGCCCCGGCGGACCGGTGGTCACGGCCCCGGTGGGGCCCCTCGGGGCCCGCCAGGGCCTGCCCTGTCCCCCTCGGGACCTGCCCGGGTGCCAGGAGCTCCCCCTGCCAGCCCCCCGGAGGGCCCAGGGCGGTGAGCTGGACCGTCACCTCGCTCACCGGGCCGGGCAGGCGGGCCTCGGCCACCTGGGGGACCAGGGCCGCCCACAGCCGGGCCCGGTCGACCATCGCCTCCTTGAAGGTCACCGTCCATCTCCGGTGTTCCCCGTGCTCGGCCAAGGCGACGACCCGGGCCTGGCGGGGGACCCGTCCCCGGCGTGCCGGGCTGCCCAGGGCCCGGGACAGGGCCTGCTCCGCCGCGGCCAGGAGGGCCTCCCTGCTGGCCGC
>DASQQH010000115.1:0-7270 GCA_035643555.1 Acidimicrobiales bacterium
ATCCCGGAGGCGGAGAAGAAGTACCTCGCCGGCGTCGGCGCGCAGTACGAGAGCGAGGTCGTCTATCACCGGAACCGGGACGACCTGGCCAAGCAGGGGGTGCTGTTCTGTGACATGGACACCGCCCTGCGGGAGTACCCCGAGCTGGTCCGTGAGCACTTCGGGACGGTCATCCCGCCCAACGACAACAAGTTCGCGGCCCTGAACTCGGCGGTGTGGTCGGGCGGCTCGTTCATCTACGTCCCGCCGGGCGTCAAGGTGGACATGCCCCTCCAGGCCTACTTCCGGATCAACGCCGAGAACATGGGCCAGTTCGAGCGCACGCTGATCATCGCCGACGAGGGGGCCCAGGTCCACTACATCGAGGGGTGCTCGGCACCGGTCTACACCTCTGACTCCCTCCACTCGGCGGTGGTGGAGCTGGTGGCCAAGCCCGGTTCGAGGATCACCTACACCACCATCCAGAACTGGTCCTCCAACGTCTACAACCTGGTGACCAAGCGGGCCAGGGCGGACACCGAGGCCCACGTGGAGTGGATCGACGGGAACATCGGCTCCCGGCTCACGATGAAGTACCCGTCGGTGTTCCTCATGGGGCCCAAGGCCTCCGGGGAGGTGCTCTCGGTCGCCTACGCGGGGCCCGATCAGCACCAGGACGCCGGCGCCAAGATGATCCACGCCGCCCCGGAGACCAGCTCCACCATCGTCTCCAAGTCCATCTCCAAGGACGGTGGGATCACCACCTACCGGGGGCTGGTCCACGTTGACGAGGGGGCCTACAACGCCAAGAGCTTCGTCCGCTGCGACGCCCTGATCCTGGACGACCAGTCCACGTCCCGGACCCTGCCCTACATGGAGGTGGAGGAGCGGGACGCCCAGATCGGCCACGAGGCCACGGTGTCCAAGGTGGGCGACGACCAGCTCTTCTACCTCATGAGCCGGGGGCTCTCCGAGCAGCAGGCCATGGGGATGATCGTGAACGGCTTCATCGAGCCGGTGACGCGGACCCTGCCCATGGAGTACGCCGTGGAGTGGAGCCGGCTGGTGGAGCTCCAGATGGAGGGATCGGTGGGCTAGCCCCCCTCGGGGGATGGTCCATCGCCTCCCCAGGAGCCGGCCGGGCCGCCCGTCCCGTCGTCGGTCGAGCTCGCCTCGGCCGGGCGCGGGGTGGGCGGCCCCTGTCGCGCCGGGGGGAGCACCACGGCGACGACCGTGCCCTGGCCCGGTGCCGTCTCCAGGGTGGCCCGTCCGCCGTGGGCCTCGGTGATGGCGGCCACGATCGACAGCCCGAGGCCGGCGCCGCCCCGGTCGCGGCTGCGGGAGGCGTCCGCCCGGTAGAAGCGCTCGAAGACCCGGGCGGCGTCCCGGGGATCGAGGCCGGGGCCCTGGTCGGCGACCTCGAGGACCGCCTGGTCCCCCTCGATCCGGGCGGCCACCGCCACCGGGGTCCCCGCGGGGGTGTGCTGCCTGGCGTTGGCCAGGAGGTTGGCGGCCACCTGGCGCAGGCGGGCCTCGTCGCCCACGACCGGCACCGGCGACCCCGCTCGGAGGTCGATGGGCCGCTCGTGGTCCGTCGCCCGGGCGTCGGCGACGGCGTCGGCGGCGACGACGGCCAGGTCGACGGGGGCCCGGGCGAGGGGCCGTCCCTGGTCGAGGCGGGCCAGGAGGAGGAGGTCCTCGACCAGCCCGCCCATGCGGATCGACTCCGCCTCGATGCGGCCCATGGCGTGGGCCAGGTCCCCCGAGGACGCCCCGGCACGCCGACGGGACAGCTCGGCGTAGCCCCGGATGGAGGTGAGCGGCGTCCGCAGCTCGTGGGAGGCGTCGGCGACGAAGCGCCGCAGGCGCTCCTCGGAGGCCCGCTGGGCGCCGAAGGCCGCCTCGATCTGGGTGAGCATCGCGTTGAGGGCCTGTCCCAGGCGGCCGACCTCGGTGCCGGGGTCGGCGGGCTCCACCCGGCGGGAGAGGTCCCCGCCGGCGATGGCCCCCGCCACGTCCCCCATGCGGTCGAGGGGGCGCAGCCCCAGGCGCACCAGCCACCGGGCCACCACCGCCACCAGGGCCAGGACCGCCGCCACGATCAGGCCCTCGATCAGGGCCAGGTGGCCCAGGGTGGCGGCCACGCTCCCCAGGGAGGCGGCGACCACCACCGCGCCGCCGGTTCCCAGCGGGTTGGCCAGCACCCGCCAGGCCGGGGAGCCGCCCTGGGAGGACGACACCGTGACCGGCCCCGACGCCTGGGAGAGGCCGGCTGGCAGCCTCGGCGGCGAGGGGGCACGGACCGTCGCCCCCGGGGAGGTGTCCACGATCGTGAGACTGCGGGCGACGGTGCCATCGGGCGAGAGGAGCGCCACGTAGGTGTCGCTGCCGCCCAGGGCGCCGGTGACCTGTCTGGCGCCGCTCTCGGTCGGCAATGCGAGGAACCGGGGCACCACCGTCTGCTGGGCGAGGACCAGTTGCCGGTCCACCCGGCCAACCAGGTACGAGCGCAGGGCCGCGGTCGCGGCCACGTCGGAGACCCCCAGACCCACCGCGACCAGCGCCAGCAGGCCCAGGAGCAGCCGGGCCCGCAGCGACAGGCGAGCCAGACGGTGGCGGACGCGGCCGGGCCAGGCGTCGACCCGCCACCGGGGAGCCCCCGCCCACCGCCCCTGGCCCTCGCCGGCCGGGCGCCCCGGGTCCATGTCAGCCCTCCGGGGAGGCCCGCAGGCTGTAGCCCACCCCCCGCAGGGTGTGGATGAGGGGCGGGCCGCCGTTGTCGAGCTTCTTGCGCAGGTAGGAGATGTAGGTCTCCACCACGTTCGGGTCCCCGCCGAAGTCGTAGTGCCACACGTAGTCCAGGATCTGGCCCTTGGAGACGACCCGCCTGGCGTTGATCAGGAGGTAGCGGAGGAGGTTGAACTCGGTGGCGGTCAACTCGACCAGCTGGCCGTTCCTGCGGACCTCGTGGGTGTCCTCGTCCAGTTCGAGATCCGCGAACGTGAGTGGGCCGGTCTCGGGGCCCGTGCCGGCTCGACGGAGCACCGCCCGCACCCGGGCCGTCAGCTCCTCGAGGCTGAAGGGCTTGGTGACGTAGTCGTCGCCGCCCAGGGCCAGCCCGCCCACCTTGTCCTCGGTGGCGTCCCTGGCGGTCAGGAACACCACCGGCAACTCGAGGCCCCCCGTCCGCAGGCGGCGGACCACCTCGAAGCCGTCCAGGTCCGGGAGCATCACGTCGAGGACCACCAGGGCGGGCCGGAGGTCGGCCACCCGGTCCAGGGCCTCGCGGCCCGTCGCCGCGGTCTCCACCTCGAACCCCTCGTAGCGGAGGGCGGTCGTGACCAGCTCGGTGATGATGGGCTCGTCGTCCACCACCAGCACCCTCGTCGACGGTTGCGAACGAGGCTCCATGGTGTCCTCCCTGGTCGTCGAGCCACCCCGTGGCCCCTCATGCTCCCCCCGGCGGCTGTGAGCAGGCTGAGAACGGTCTGGGAGCACCCGTAGACCAGAACGGGGGCCAACCGGCGTGCCGAAAACGGCTGCAGGAGCGACAATATGGGGGCATGCCCATGCGCGAAGAGTGCAAGCACTTTCAGTGCCGGACCTACGCGTCCGGGGAGACGGCCCGGTTCTGTGTCCTCGACCTGGCGCCGGAGGCCCCGTGGCGCTGCCCGGCCGACTGCCGGGCGTACGAGCGACGCCTCGCCGACGTGGCCTGGTCGCATGGCACCCTGGTCGAGCCCGCCCTGGAGGAGGAGCCCTCGGTCCCCGGATCGGACGTGGCGTCCCTGCTCGATGCCGCCGAGGACATCGTCAACGCCATCGGTCCCGCCGCGGTGGCCGAGGCCGAGCGGGAGCGGGCCGCCCGGAGCCGGTCCGCCCGATCCAGGGCCCTGCCCTGGTGGAAGCGGATCCGGCGGCGGTAGCTCCCCCCGCGGCACGGCGCCGCCTGTCGGGACCCCTCCGTGGATCCCCGCCGGCCCTGCGGGACGCCCCGAGCCGGGTCACCGGGCGGTGAACGGGCTCCTCGGCTGAGCCGGTTGCGGTGAGGGCCGGAGGGAGCTGGCCCCACGGGACAGACAGCGACCCTCGCCCCCCGGGGCCTGGTCGGGCGTCGCAGGCCGGGCAGGATTCCGCCCTCCTCGGTGGACCCGGGCGCGACGGGGGGCCGGGGCGGTCCCGGAGGACCCCGGCGAGGGGGTGGTCCGCCAGGGCTCGGCCACCCGGGCTTGTGGTGCCTGCCGGCACCCGTTCCGGCGATGCCGGCGAGGTCCCCCGGCGCCGGACCTCGGTGCCCGGCGGGCGACCCGGGCGCCGGGGTGGGCGGTGCCTTGGCCCTGGCGCCGGGCGACAGGACGTGCCCTGAGCTACGGCCGGCAGGTGACCCGGGGACGATGCGGGGACACGGACCCGGCGGCCGGGGCTAGCGGCCGCGGAAGTCGGGGGGGCGCTTCTCCCGGAAGGCGGCCATTGCCTCGGCCAGGTCCTCCGAAGCGAGGAACCCGGCGTTCCAGGCGGCCACGAAGTCGAGGCCCTCGGCCACGGTGCGGTCCTGGCTGGCGGCCAGGACGGCCTTGGTGCCCTGCACGGCGAGGGGGGAGTTGGACGCGATCTCCCCGGCCAGGTCCCCGGCGGCCGCAACCACGGCGTCGTGGTCGGCCAGGACGTCGTTGACCAGCCCGATGGCCCGGGCCCGCTCGGCATCGATGTCCCTGCCCGTGTAGGCGAGCTCGGCGGCGTGGCCCTGGGGGATCACCCGGGGGAGGCGCTGCAGGCTGCCCAGGTCGGCCACGATGGCCATCCTGGTCTCCCGCACGGAGAACACCGCGCCGCTGGCGGCCAACCTGATGTCGCAGGCGCAGGCCAGGTCCACGCCGCCGCCGATGCAGTAGCCCTGGATGGCGGCCACCACCGGCTTGGGGCACTCGGCGACGGCGTTGATGGATGCCTGGAGCCGTCGGACCTCCCGGTAGGTGCGGGCGGCACGGGCGGCGCCCGACGTCGCCCCCCCGCCCTCCCCGTCCACCAGCACGGCGGCGGACTTGAGGTCGAGCCCCACGCTGAAGTGGGCGCCTCGGGCGGCCACCACCACGGCCCGGACGTCATCGTCGTCGCCCACCTCGGCCATGCACCGCGGCAGGTCCGCCCAGAACGCGGGGCCCATCGCGTTGCCCCGGTCGGGGTTGTCCAGCCACAGGGTGGCGACGTGCCCGTGGCGAGCCAGGGTGAGGACCTCGGAGGTGGCCATGGGACGATGGTAGGGCGGCCCCCGGACCGGGCGGTGACCCCGCCCCGGTAGGGTCGAAGGAGGACCAGCACCCAGCTGGTCCTCCTGTCGCGGGAGGAAGACTGACGTCTACCACCTTCACAGCCGACGATCTGGCCCATCTGCCGGGGCCCGACTGGCTGGCCAGCGCCCGCCGGGACGCCTACGAGCGCTTCGAGGCCGGGGCCCTGCCCACCGAGTCCGAGGAGGTGTGGCGCTACAGCCGGATCGAGGAGCTCGACCTCGACGCCTACTCGCCGACCGCCGCTGAGGTCGGCCAGGAGGGCCCTCCCGAGGCCCTGGCCCCGCTGCTGGGCGCCCTGGACCCGCGGGCGGGGCTGGTGGTGGCCCGGGACGGCCGGCTCCAGGGCCTGGAGGTCGATCCGGCCCTGGCAGCCGGTGGCCTGTCCGTGGGGCGCCTGGCGGACGCCCCCGACGGCGCGCAGCTGCTGGGGTCGGTGGCCGGCTCGACGGACGCGCTGGTCGACCTGGCCGGTGCCTACGTCGTGGACCCGCTCCTGGTGCGGGTGCCCGCCGGCATGGTGGTCGAGGCCCCCCTGGTGGTGGTCCACTGGGTGGGCGACGAGGGCCGGGCGGTGTTCCCTCGAACGGTGGTCCGCCTGGAGGAGGGCGCCCAGGCCAACGTGGTCGAGGTGGTGGCCTCCCCGGACCTCGAGGCCCTGGCGGTGCCGTTGGCGGAGCTCGACGTCGCCGAACGGGCCGCCCTGGGCTACGTGGGGCTCCAGGCGCTCGGACCCCGGGTCTGGCAGATCGGGTACCAGGCGTCGCGGGTGGCCCGGGACGGTCGGCTCTCCTCCTTCGCCGTGGCGCTCGGGGGCCACTACGCCAGGCTGCGGACCGACTCCGCCCTGGTGGGTGAGGGCGCCCAGGCCGCCCTGCTCGCCGCCTACTTCGGCGAGGGGTCCCAGATGCACGACTTCCGGACCATGCAGGACCATCACGCGCCACGGACCGAGAGCGAGCTGTTGTTCAAGGGCGCGGTGGCCGACCACGCCCGGTCCGTCTACTCGGGGCTCATCCGGATCCATCCCGGGGCCCGGGGGACCAACGCCTTCCAGACCAACCGCAACCTGGTGCTCTCCGACGGGGCCCACGCCGACTCGGTTCCCAACCTGGACATCGCCGAGAACGACGTGCGCTGCTCCCACGCCTCGGCGGTGGGGCCGATCGACCCGGAACAGCGGTACTACCTGGAGAGCCGGGGCGTGCCCCCCGGCGTGGCCGACCGCCTGATCGTGCTGGGCTTCTTCAACGACATCCTGGCCAGGTGCCCCGTGCCGGCGCTGGCACCCCCCGTCCGGGACGCCGTGGCCGCCCGCCTGGGTCACCAGGGCATGCCGGCGGAGGTGGGCGAGTCGGCCCTTCCGGGTACGACCCTCAGTGCGGCCCCGACCGACCGGGGAACCGATGGTGATCGGGGGCCAGGGGCCGACGGTGGTGACCGGCCCGGGCGCCCGGCGCCCGGCACCGGGACCGAGGCAAGCGAAGCGACCGGGGAGAGGAGCCGGAGCTGATGGCAGAGCGGGTGACCCTGTGCAGGCGGGACAACCTGACCTCGGGTGAGGCCCAGCGGTTCGACGTCGGCGGGCACCGCATCGCCCTGGTGCGGGTGGGCGACGACTTCTACGCCATCGGCGACACCTGCACCCACAAGAACTACTCCCTCGCCGAGGGGGACGTGTACCCCGAGGACCTGGAGATCGAGTGCTGGAAGCACGGCAGCACCTTCTCCCTGAAGACGGGGGAGCCGTCCGCCCTGCCGGCCACCGAGCCCGAGCCCGTGTACGAGGTGGTCCTCGACGGCGACGATGTCCAGGTGAACCTGCCGTGAGCACCCTGTCCATCACCGGCCTGCGGGCCGGCATCCCGGGGCGGGAGATCCTCTCCGGGGTGGACCTGGAGGTGCGGAGCGGCGAGGTCCACGCGGTCATGGGCCCCAACGGCTCGGGGAAGTCGACCCTCGCCCACGTGCTCATGGGCCGTCCGGGCTACGAGGTGCTGGCC
>DASQQH010000116.1:0-3360 GCA_035643555.1 Acidimicrobiales bacterium
ACAGGCCATTTGACGTCGCCGTCATAGGCTGCTCAGGCGAGGGTCTGGGCCACGACGCCGAGGGAGGCCAGCCCAACCAGGGCCAGGATCGCCGGACGGAGGCCACCCCGGTCCAGCAGGGGCCGGAGCGGAGCCGAGACCAGGAAGCCGACCACCACGCCCGGGACCAGCACCCCGGCGAGGCCCACCTGGGCCGGACCGAGCCGCCCCGCCGCCGCCAGCGCCACGGCCGACAGGGCCGCCCCCGCCACGGTGTACCTGGCCAGGGTGGCCCGGACGACCGGGCCCGGCTCGTCCTGGTAGACCAGACCCATCGGGGCCCCGGCCAGGCCGGCCACGGTCCCCATCACCCCCGAGGCGGCGCCGGCGCCGACCAGGCACCCCACCGTCCTCGCCAGCCGCCGCCCGGTGAGACTCACCACCACCGCGGCGATCACCACCGCGGCGATCACCAGCCGCAGGGCGCCGACCGGGGCCACCAGCACCACCACCACACCCAGCGCGGTGCCCGGCACCGCGCCCGCCATCGCCCAGGCCACGCCCCGGCGATCGGTCGCCCCCCGTTCCCGCGCGGCCACCAGGGCGCTGCTGACCAGGCCCGCCAGGATGAGGGGGGCGGGGAGGAACCTCGGGTCAACCAGCTCCAGGAGGGGCGCCACGACGAGGTTGATCCCGAACCCCAACCCCCCCTGGAGACAGGCGCCGACGGCTTCGGCCACCATCGCCACCACGACGCTGGTGACCGGCAGGCCCGCCACGGCTCACCAGATCCCCCGCCCGCGGCGGGCCCCCGCCGGAGCGCTCCCACCATCGTGCCCGTGCCGCCGGCCCATCGCGCACCGTACCCCACCGGGGGGTGGCGCCGGCCACGTGGCCCCGTCTTGTCCGCCTCGGCCGGGGTGGCCTACCGTCACCGCCTCGGGGATCCGGCCCGGCGCGGGCCGGGACCGCGGCCAGCGGCGGAGAGGGAGGCGACCATGGCCACGGAGCGGGCAGGAGCACTCGGGCTGCGTCGGGGGGCCATCGGGTTGCGGGAGGTCCTCTTCCAGAGCATCACCGAGATGGCCCCGGCGGCCGCCATCGCCGCCTCCATCCCCACCGGGGCCTCCTTCGCCGGCGGCTCCCTGCCCCTCTCGGTCGTCTTCGCCCTCATCGGCTGCCTGTTCTGCGCGTCGTGCGTCGCCGAGCTGGCCCGGGAGCTGCCGGCCGCGGGGTCCATGGCCACCTACACCGCCCGTGGGCTCCATCCCTCCATCGGGTTCCTGGTGGCCTGGGGCTACGCCATCGTCGGAGCGCTCGTCCCCCCGCTGGTGCTCCTGCAGCTGGGCTTCACCGTGGCCTCGACCGTCCACGCCCAGTTCCCCGGCTACCCCGCAGGGCTCTGGTGGCCCTGGACCGTCCTCGGTGCCCTGATCGTCCTGGCCGCCGGGTACTACGGGGTCCAGGCCTCGGCCCGGCTGGGCACGGTCCTGGGCCTGTTCGAGATCCTGGTCTTCCTGGTCCTCGGCGCCTTCTTCGTGGTCCACGCCGGGGCCGCCAACACCGCGTCGGTGTTCACCCCGGCCCACACCCCGGCGGCCCACCGGGGCATGGGGGGGATCATCGCCGGGTCGATCTACACCATCCTCGCCTTCGCCGGCTTCGAAGCCGCCGCCCCTCTCGCCGAGGAGGCCCGTGACCCGAGACGCACCGTCCGTCGGGCGGTGCTGCTCGCCACCCTGCTCATCGGGCTGCTGTACATCTTCACCACCTACGCGGCCTCCGTCGCCTACGGGCCCGCCCGCTTCGCCCACTTCGGGGTGAGCGGTGGGGCCTCCTGGGTGGGGATGGCCCGTGCCCTCTACGGGCTCTTCTGGTTCTTCGCCTTCCTGGCGATCGTCAACTCCACCATCGCCAACTCCAACGCCGGGGTGAACGTCTCCAGCCGGACCGTCTACGCCATGGGCCGGGTGCGGGCGTTCCCCGCCGCCTTCGCCACCGTCCACCCCCGCTACCGGTCACCGGTGGTGGGCATCGTCCTCACCGTCGCCTTCACCCTGGCGGTGGGCCTGGGCCTGGGCGCCGCCTACGGCCCGGACACGGCCTTCGCCATGGTCGGCACCGCCCTGGTCATCATCATCGTGGGGATCTACATCCTGGTCGACGCGGCGTGCATCGGGTACTTCGTCCGGGTCCGGGGCCGCCGGCTCAATCCGGTCCTGCACCTCCTGTTCCCGGTCCTCGGCATCGCCGCCTTCGTCCCCGCGTGGCTCACGGCGGTCGGCGCGCCGGCCTTTGCGTTCATCTCGCCCCTCACGCCGCCGCTCTCGTACATGGGCCTGGCCGTGGGCGCCTACATGGTCCTCGGCCTCGCCTACCTGGTGGTGCTCCGACGCCGCCACCCCGATCGCATCCTCGATGTGGGCCTGGTGCACGCCGACGCCGAGGCGCCTGAGCCCGGCGCCGTGGGCGTGACGGCGGGGACGGGCGGGCGCGGGCGGACCGGCGCCTGAGGCCCGGGTGGCCGCCCCGGCTCAGGCCAGGGCCTGGGCCAGCACCGCCAGGGAGGCCAGAGCCAGGAGGGCCAGGATGACCGGGCGCAGCCTCCCGTCATCGAGCAGCGGGCGGAGCCGGGCCGAGACCAGGAAGCCGACGAGCACGCCCGGGAGCAGGACACCGGCCAGGGCCAGCTGGGACCAGCCGATCCGGCCCGCCCCGGCGAGCGCGATCAACGACAGGGCGGCGCCGAGCACCGTGAACCTGGCCAGGGTGGCCCGGACCGTGGGGCCCCTGGCGTCCTGGTAGACGAGCCCCATCGGGGTCCCCCCCAGGCCGGCCACGGTCCCCATGACCCCCGACGCCACGCCCGCCCCCAGCAGGGAGCCCGCCGTCATCGGGAGTCGCCACCCCCACAGGCTCGCCGCCACGGCCACGATGACGACGGCGGCCACCACCCCCCGGAGGGCCGGCCCGGGCACCAGGACCACCACCGCCAGCCCCAGGACCGTCCCGGGCACCCGGCCCCCCAGGGCCCACCCCACCCCCCGCAGGTCGGTCCCCCCGCGTTCGCGGACGGCCACCAGGAGACCACTGACCAGCCCGGCCAGGATCAGCGGGGCCGGCACGAACCTCGGATCGACCAGTTCCAGGAGGGGGGCGGCCACCAGGTTGATCCCGAACCCCAACCCGCCCTGGACGCAGGCCCCGAAGGCCTCGACCAGGGCGGCCGCGGCGACGGTGCCGGCATCCGGGCTCACCCTGGCCCCCGGCGGGCATCGCCCCCCGGCCTCACCACGGCCGGGGGGCGATGGTCCCGACGGCGCCGCCCGTCACCGGATCCGCCGCTCTGGCCCGGTCCCTCAGGTGCCCGGTGTGGCCTTG
>DASQQH010000117.1:0-5136 GCA_035643555.1 Acidimicrobiales bacterium
CCGGGGGGACACCGGGGCGGTGCTCATCTACCACCTGGCAACCGAGTCCCGGCTGGCGGATCTGGTCCGGGCCCGGCCCGAGCCCCTCGTCGTGGACTACCACAACGTCACCCCGGCGCGGTACTTCCGGTCCTGGGACCCCCACCAGGCCGACGACCTCACCCTGGCTCGGTGGCAGCTGGGTTCCCTCGCCGACCGGGCCGCCCTGGGCCTGGGCGACTCCTCCGTCAACGTCGCCGAGCTGCGCGCGGCGGGGTACGCCCCCACCGCGGTCGTGCCCATCCTCTTCGACCCCGCCCGCCTCGGGGGCGAGCCCGATCCCGCCACCCTGGCTGCGCTGGCCCGGGCCAAGGAGGGCGGCGGCGCCGACCTGTTGTTCGTCGGACGCCTGGCCCCCAACAAGGCCCAGCACGACCTGATCAAGGTGCTCGTCGCCTACCGGACCGTCTACGACCCCGCCGCCCGGCTCCACCTGGTGGGCCGGCCGGCCGCCGCCCGCTACGCGACGGCGCTGGGGGACCTCGCCCGCCGGGCGGGGGTGGCCGGGGCGGTGCACATCGTCGACCAGGGGGTCCCGCCATCCGCCCTGGCCGCCTACTACCGAACGGCGGACGTGCTGGTGAGCTGCTCGGAGCACGAGGGGTTCTGCGTGCCGGTGCTGGAGGCCTTCCAG
Source organism: Acidimicrobiales bacterium (assembly GCA_035643555.1). Classification (GTDB taxonomy): domain Bacteria; phylum Actinomycetota; class Acidimicrobiia; order Acidimicrobiales; family JAJPHD01; genus DASQQH01. The sequence continues at coordinate 674 of DASQQH010000117.1, forward strand.
CACGGCGTGCCGGTCGTGGCCCACGCGGCGGCGGCGGTGCCCGAGACGGTGGGCGACGCGGGGATCCTGGTGCCCACCAAGGCACCCCTTGCCATGGCGGCGGCGATCGACCGGGTCCTCGCTGACGCCACCCTGCGGGAGGAGCTGGTGGCGGCCGGTCGGGCCCGGCTGAGGAGCTTCGACGTCGCCCGCTCCCGGGCCCTGCTGGCCTCGGCGCTCTCCGACCTGGTCGACGTGGCGCCGAGGGCTGGCGGCGGGGTCCGTGCGGGGGCGGGATGAGGCTGGCCCTGGTGGTGCCCCGCTATGGCCCCCAGGTGGTGGGCGGGGCCGAGGCCGGGGCCAGGATGCTGGCCGAGGGCCTGGCCGCCCGGGGCTGGAGGGTCGAGGCGCTCACCACCTGTGCCCGGGACCTGACCACCTGGGAGGACGTGGACCCGCCGGGGGAGACGGTGGAGGGGGGCGTCAGGGTCCGGCGGTGGCGGTCGGTCGCAGGACGCTCCTCCGACTTCGACCGGGCGTCGGAACCGGTCTTCGAGGCGCCTGGGGGCCTGACCAGGGACGAGGCCCTGGCCTGGGTGGACCTCCAGGGCCCGGTCTGCCCCCAGCTGGTCGACGCGGCAGCGGCGAGCGACGCCGACATCGTGGTCTTCTCCCCCTACCTCTACTACCCGACGGTGCGGGGCGTTCCCCGACTGGGGCCCCGGGCCGTGCTCCAACCGGCGGCCCATGACGAGGCACCCCTGCGCCTGGCGGTCTTCCCCGAGGTGTTCGAGGCGCCCGGTGGGCTCGTCTTCTACACGGGGGCGGAGCGGGACCTGGTCAACCGTTCCTTCCGGGTGGCGAGCCGGCCCCAGGTGGTGGTGGGCCTCGGTGTGGACCCCCGGGTCCGGGATCCCGTCGCCGAGCCGGATCCGCTCGGCCTCGAGGGCCGACCCTACGTGTGCTGTGTGGGTCGGGTGCACCCGACCAAAGGGACCACCCAGGTCGCCGAGTGGTTCGCCGCCTACAAGGCCCGCCACCCTGGGCCCCTGGCCCTGGTGCTGGTGGGGCCGGTGGGGACCCCGCCCCCGGCCCATCCCGACGTCGTGGTCACCGGACCCCTGGAGGAGGAGGCCAAGCGGGCGGTGCTGCAGGGCGCCCTGGCCCTGGTGTCCCCCTCGGTCATGGAGTCGTTCTCCCTGGTGGTCCTGGAGGCCTGGGCCGCCGGGGTCCCCGTGGTCGTCAATGGTCACTGCGCGCCCACCCGGGAGCACTGCGAACGCTCCGGGGGCGGCCTGTGGTTCGAGGGCTACGCCCACTTCGAGGTCATCCTGGACCGCCTCCAGGCCGAGCCCGGCCTCCGGCGGGCGCTGGCGGCGGCCGGGGGGGCGTACGTGGAGCGGTACTTCCGCTGGCCGGTGGTCCTGGACCGCTACCAGGCCTTTCTCGCCCGGGTGGCGGCCCGGGCCGCCGCGTGAGCAGGGACGGCCCGGACGCCAGGAGGCCATGGGCAGGGGCCCGGTCGCACCTCCGGTGGTCGGGCCCGCTGGGTAGGGTGACGGCGTGGTGATGTCCCCAGCGCCTACGATGCCAGGCACGGTCGCCGGTGGGGGGATCCCGGGAGGGCCAGGACGGACATGGTGAGCAGGATCGAGACGCCCTCGGCGACGGGGGTCGACCAGGCCGCGGTGGCGCCCGTGCAGGCCGCCCTCCCCGTGGAGGAGCTGCCGGTCCGGGTCGTCTCGGCCAAGATCAGCGTGACCGAGCGCCTCCGGCTGCTCTGGGCCTACCGCAACCTGTTCGTGGGCCTGGTCCGCAAGGAGCTCAAGGTCCGGTACAAGAACAGCTTCCTCGGGTTCCTGTGGTCGCTGCTCAACCCGGCGCTGGTGCTGCTCATCTACTTCTTCGTGTTCCAGCTCGTGCTGGGCAGCGGGATCCCCGACTTCGCCATCTTCCTCATGGCCGGGCTGCTCGCCTACAACCTGTTCAACTACGCCACGATGAACGCCACCAACACGATGGTGGCCAACTCCGGCATCGTGAAGAAGGTGGCCTTCCCCCGGGAGATCCTGGCCTTGGCCACGGTGGGGGCGGGGGTGGTCTTCTTCTTCCTCCAGGCCCTGGTGCTGGTGATCGCCTTGCTGGCGTTCCGCTACCAGCCCGCCTGGAGCTACCTGTGGCTGGTGGCCCCGGCCCTCCTGGCCCTGGTCCTGCTGGTGGCCGCCCTGGCGGTGTTCCTGGCGGCCGTCAACGTCTACCTGCGGGACACCCAGCACCTGGTCGAGATCATCGTGGGCACGGCCTGGTTCTGGGCCACCCCGATCGTGTACTCCTACGAACAGATCGTCGGCCACTTCTCCCAGCACGGCATCCCCAGTTGGCTCCCCCTGCTCAACCCCTTGGCCGACATCGTCCTGGCCTTCCAGCGGGGCATCTACGGCAAGGTCAACGGGGGCAACGCGGCCCGGGCCGCCCACTCCCTCAAGCCCGGCGCCGCCTTCCAGGCGGGGACCAAGATCCTGCCGGCCTTTGGCCAGTGGTGGTACCTGTGGCACGTGTTGATCGTGGCCGGCCTGGGGATCGGCCTGTTGGTGGCCGCCCTCGCCGTGTTCGGTCGGCTCGAGGGCAACTTCGCCGAGGAGCTGTAGCACGGTGGTCCCCGCGGTCAGCGTGGAGGGGGTGTCCAAGCGGTTCCGCCTCTACCACGAGAAGTACACGTCCCTGAAGGAGCGGGTCATCCACTTCGGCAACGTGCCCTTCGAGGAGTTCTGGGCCCTGTCGGACATCAACCTGGAGGTGGGCCAGGGGGAGACGGTGGGCCTGCTCGGCCACAACGGCTCGGGCAAGTCGACCCTGCTCAACTGCATCGCCGCCATCCTGCGCCCCACGACGGGACGCATCCTGGTGCGGGGCAAGCTGTCGGCGATGCTGGAGCTCGGCGCCGGGTTCCACCCCGAGCTGTCCGGGCGGGACAACGTCTACCTCAACGCCTCCCTCTCGGGCGTGCCCCGGCGGGAGGTGGAGCGGCGCTTCGACGACATCGTGGCCTTCGCCGAGCTGGAGCAGTTCATCGACAACCAGGTCCGCTTCTACTCCTCGGGCATGTACGCCCGCCTGGGCTTCGCCGTGGCCGTGGCCTTCGAGCCCCAGGTGCTGCTGGTGGACGAGGTGCTGGCGGTGGGGGACGAGAACTTCCAGCGCAAGTGCCTGGAGCGGATCAAGCGGTTCCAGGCCGAGGGGCGCACGATCATCTTCGTCTCCCACATGGCCGACACGATGCGCTCCATCTGCGACCGGGCCTTCGTCCTCCACCACGGCAAGCTGGTGGCACACGGTCCCACGGGGGAGGCCATCCGGGCGTTCCGGGACCATCTCCGGGGGGCCGGCGAGCCGGTGGGGGAGGTGCTGGAGGCGGTGGCCGCGGCCGAGGAGTCGGCCGGGGGCCCGACCGGGTCGCCCCACCGGGTGCGCATCTCCTCGGTGGCCCTCGACCATCCCGGCATCGGGTCCCGCCCCTACCTGCACCCCTGGGAGCCCCTCGAGGTGCGGGTGGGCTACGAGGCCCTGGAGCGCATCGAGGACCCGGTGTTCAGGATCTACATCTACGACGCGCGCGGCGAGCTCGTGTACGGCAGCGACACCGACGCCCTGGGCCAGGCCCTGGGTCCGGTGGCGGGACGGGGCGAGGTGGCCTTCAGCTTCGACCAGGTCCCCCTCCTCGACGGCTCCTACAGCCTGACCCTGGGCGTGGAGAGCAAGGGCGGGGGCACCGTGTTCGACTGGCGGGAGGGACAGGACCGCTTCGAGGTCATGAACCCGGGGCGGAGCACCGGCATCGTGGCCCTGCCCCTTCGGGCGGAGCTGCGCCCCCAGGGCGACCTGGCCCAGACCCCGACCCCGGAGGCCGGTGGCAGATGACGGGGCCGGGGTGAGGGCCATGGCCGCCACCTCCCCCGGCGACCAGGGGGGCGGTCCCGGGCGGGCGGGTCGGATGGCCAGACTCGGCCGGGAGCTCCAGGCGGAGGTCCGCCGTCGGCGGGCTGAGGGCTCCTTCCCCCCCAGCCTGGAGGGGGCCCTGGACCGGGCGTTCCAGGCGGTGGTCCCCGAGCGGGCGAGCGCCGGGTTCCCCGAGGCCCTCCGTCGGGTGGAGGAGGCCTCGTATGTGGACCTGGAGGTGCCCACCGCCTCCCGGGTGCCCGGCGGGAGCAGGGCCAAGGCCCTGTTGCGCTCGCTCATGGCCTGGTACCTGAACTACCTGGCTGACCAGGTCAACCGGTTCGCGGCGACCACCCTGCGGGCCCTGCGCCTCCTCGAGGCCCGGGTGGCCGACCTGGAGGAGGAGGCCGGGGCGGGGCGGCCCCTCCTCCCGCCGGCGCCCGGCGGGGTCGGCACCGACCCGTCGTCGGGGTGGGCCGACCTGGTGCGGGCCCGCCTGGCCGGGGCGGCCGGCCCGGTGCTCCACGCCGAGTGCGGGACCGCCGCCC
>DASQQH010000118.1:0-4055 GCA_035643555.1 Acidimicrobiales bacterium
CCCGTCCACACCCGCCCCCTGGCCACCTGGTCGACCTGGTCGAGGGTCATCCCCCGGGCCTCGGCCACCTTGGCCACGAAGTCCCGGTAGACCTCGTCCAGCCACGTGTCCAGCCTCGCCCGCTCGCTCTCGGAGAAGCCCCGACGCCAGGAGGACATCTCGGCGTGACGGCCCACGGCCACGGCGTCGTGGTCGACACCGAGGCGGTCGAGCAGCCGGGCGAAGACCAGCTTGCCCCCGAGGACCCCGATCGACCCGGTCAGGGTGCCGGGGTCGGCCACGATGGCGTCCGCCGCCATCGAGACGAAGTACCCCCCCGAGCCGGCCACGTCGCCGAGGGAGGCCACCACGGGCTTCCCCGAGCGCCTGGCCACCATCACCTCCCGCCAGATGACGTCCGAGGCCACGTGCGACCCCCCCGGGCTGGCGACCCGGAACACGATGGCCCCGACCCGGCGGTCCCGGGCCGCCGCCCGGAAGGCGGCGGCGATGGTGTCCGAGCCCATCGCCGGCCCGCCGAGCAGCCCCCGGGCGCTGCGACCCTGGCGGATCAGCCCCTGGCCGTGGATCACGGCGACCACCGGGCGGCGGGCCGCCCCCACCCGGGCGAGGAACCGTGCCGGCCCGCGTCGGCGGTAGGCGGTGAGGAACCGTGCCCGGGTGGGACCGCCCACCCGGGCGCGCAGCGCCTCGTACACCTCGTCCCGGTAGCCGAGGCGGTCGACCAGCCCCGCCGCCCGGGCCTCACCGCTGAGCAGGGGGCCCTGGTCCACCAGCCCGGCCACGGTGTCGGGGGAGAGGCCCCGCCCGGCCGCGATCCCCGCCACCACCTGGGCGGCCGTCGAGGACGCCAGGCGGTCGCTGGCCTCCCGGTGGGCGGGGGTGAACCCCTCCTCCAGGAACACGTCGGCGGCGTTCTTGAACTCGTGGCGCCGCCCGAACTCCGCCTCGATCCCGGCCTTGTCCAGGGCCCGCCGCAGGAAGGTCGACCCCACGACCGTCCCGGTCAGCCCCACGATGCCCGACGGCTGCAGCCAGACCTCGTCGAAGGCCGCCGCCAGGTAGTAGCCAACGGTGGCCGGCGCCAGCTCCCCGAAGGTCTCCGCCCAGGCCACCGCCGGCTTGCCCGAACGACGGAAGGCGGCGACCGCCTCCGACAGCTCCTGGGCCTGGGCCAGGCGCCTCGGGGCCCCACCCACCTTGGCCACGAGGCCCGCGACGTGGGGGTCCTCGGCCGCCTCGGCCAGGCGGTCGAGGACCTGGGCCAGGACCGGCCGCCGCCGCTCCACCAGTCGCCCCAGCAGCTCCGGGGACCGGGCCTCGAGGAGGGGCTCGGTCAGGTCCAGCTCGCACAGCAGCCGGGGAGGACGCCACCTGGTGGTCCACCGCAACACCACGGCCTCCCGGTCCTAGGTTCCCGGCCCCGGCTCGCGGCCCACCCCGTCCCAGCCGGCGTCCTCGCCGACCCAGGGCCCCTGGCCCTGGGTGGCGTCCCGGACGGCCGCGGCGACCGTCTTGGCCACCGCCGGGTCGAACACCGAGGGGACGATGTAGCTGGCGTTGCGTTGCTCGGGGGTGACGGCGTCCGCGATGGCCCTGGCCGCGGCCAGCTCCGCCTCCACGGTCACGTCCCGGGCCTGGGCGTCCAGCAGGCCCCGGAACACCCCGGGGAAGGCCAGCACGTTGTTGATCTGGTTGGGCTCGTCGCTCCGCCCGGTCGCCACCACCGCGGCGTGGCGGCGGGCGACGGCCGGGTCGACCTCCGGGACGGGGTTGGCCAGGGCGAAGACGATCGCCCCCGGGGCCATCGCCGCCACGTCGTCCCCTGCCAGCAGATCGGGGGCGCTCACCCCGACGAAGACGTCGGCACCGGGGAGGACCTCCCCCAGGCTGCCCCGCAGGTCGGCCCGGTTCGTGTTCTCGGCCAGCCACCGCCAGCCCTCGTCCAGCCCTGGCAGGTCCCGGTGGATCGAGCCCCCCTTGTCGCAGGCGACGACGTCGCCCACCCCCTGGGCCAGCAGCAGCCGCACGATGGCGGTCCCCGCCGCCCCCGCCCCGCAGACGACCACCCGCACCCCGCCCAGGTCCTTGCCCACCACCCGGAGGGCGTTGGTGAGGGCGGCCAGCACCACGATCGCCGTGCCGTGCTGGTCGTCGTGGAAGACCGGGATGTCCAGGCGCCGCCGCAGCCGGTCCTCGATCTCGAAGCACCGGGGGGCGGCGATGTCCTCCAGGTTCACCGCGCCGAACCCGGGGGCCAGGAGCTCCACGGTCCGCACCAGTTCGTCCTCGTCCTGGGTGGCCAGGCACACGGGCCAGGCGTCCACCCCGGCCAGCTGCTTGAACAGGGCCGCCTTGCCCTCCATGACCGGCAGCGCCGCGGCCGGGCCGATGTTCCCCAGGCCGAGCACGGCCGAGCCGTCGCTCACCACGGCCACGGCGTTGCGCTTGATCGTCAGGCGGCGGGCGTCCTCGGGATGGGCGGCGATCGCCTGGGAGACCCGGGCCACGCCCGGGGTGTAGGCCATGGACAGCTCGTCCCTGGTCCGCAGGGCCAGCTTGGAGGCCACCTCGATCTTGCCGCCCAGGTGCAGGAGGAAGGTGCGGTCGCTGACCTTGCGGACCCGCACCCCGGGGACGGCGTCGGCCGCCTCGGTGATGGTGACAGCGTGGTCGCCGTCGGCGGCGTGACAGGTCAGATCGACGACCAGATGGTCCGCACGGGAGTCGGCCACGTCCAGGGCGGTGACCACCCCCCCGACCCCACCGACCGCCGTGGTGAGGTGGCCGATGGCGTTGGGGTCGACGGGAACCTCCGCGCGCATCGTGATGGAGTAACCGGCCCCGGGCTGTGCCATCCCCCGGCAACCTACCCCGACCGCGCCCGGACCACGCGGCGCGCCCGGTCTGGTCCAGGCTGGCGGCCCTCAGGGGAGGCGGGCCAGGTGGGTGGTCTCGTTCCAGGAGACCAGCACCGGTCCCCCGCGCCGGAGGTCCACCCGGGAGATCGCCGCCAGGCCCAGGTGGAGTCGCCACGCCACCCCGTCCCCCACCCCGAGGGCCCAGGCGACGGCCGCCTTGATCGGCGACACGTGGCTCACCACCACCACGTCCGAGCCCGCCAGCTCCCCCACCAGGTCCTCGCAGGCCGCGCCGACGCGCCGGCCGACGTCGGCCAGGGACTCCCCCCCTGCGGGCCGCCAGGCCGGGTCCTCCCGCCACCGGCGCCACAGCTCGCCAGGCACCTGGTCCAGGGGGCGGTTGTCGTAGGCGCCGTAGTCGATCTCGGCCCACCGGTCGTCGACCTCCACCGGGACGGACAGGCCCAGGGCCTCGGCCGTCTGCCTGGCCCGGATGAGGGGGCTCGACACGAGACGGGCGGCCCCGCCGAGGCCCCCGCCGGCGGCCACGGCCTGCCGCTGCCCCAGCTCGGTGAGGGGAGGGTCCGCCCGGCCCAGCAGGAGGCGGGCGGCGTTGGCCGCCGTCTCCCCGTGGCGGACCAGGATCAGCATCTCCCCCGCCCGCCGGCTCGACCGCGGCGGCCACGGCCTCCCGGGCGGATCACCGCGCCAGGATCCGGCCGCACTGGTCGCAGGTGGCGACGTCGTCGGGGGGCAGGTGGCGGAGGCGCTCCTGCTCGCTCGCCGGAAGCGTGAGGTGGCAGCCCGTGCAGGACCCGTGCACCAGGCGGGCCGCCCCCACCCCACCCAGACGGGCCCGGAGGGCCTCGTACTGGTCGGCGAGGTCGGCGGGCAGGTGGGCCGCCTGGTCCTCCCGCGCCCGGCGCTCGGCGGCCTCCTCCTCGGCGATGGCCGCCTCCGCCTCGGCGATGGCCGCCGACACCTGCGCCCGCTCGGCCTCCAGGCGGCGGCGCTCCTCGGCCAGGTCGGCCAGGGCGGCGTCGAGGGGCTCGGCCTCCTCCATCACCGCGATGGCCTGGTCCTCCAGCTCCGACCGGCGGCGGCGGAGGGACGCCACCTCCTCGGACATCGCCGACAGCTCCCGGGGGGCCGAGACCACCCCGCCGTAGAGGCGGGCCTCGATGTCGCCGATGC
>DASQQH010000119.1:0-4141 GCA_035643555.1 Acidimicrobiales bacterium
GCAACAGCAGGCTCAGCAACAGCAGGCTCAGCAACAGCCCCAGGCTCAGCAACAGCCCCAGCCCCAGGCTCAGCAACAGCAGCCCCAGCCCCAGCAACAGCAGCAGGCTCAGCCCCAGCAACAGCAGCCCCAGCAGCAACAGCAGCAGGCGCAGGAGGCGCCAGCCCAGGCGCCGGGGTCCGCATTGGTGCGTCAGGCGATGCCCGTCCAGGCGCCCACCCCCGGGAGCAGGGACGAGGTGGAGCCGTTCAACAACATCCGCCGCCGGACGGCCGAGCACATGGTCCGCTCCAAGGCCACCTCGGCCCACACCCTGACGGCCATCGAGGTCGACTACGAGGGCATCGAAGCGGTACGCAGAAACGCCAAGGACCGGTTCAAGTCCGAGGAGGGGGTCAGCCTCACCTACCTCCCCTTCATCGCTCGGGCGGTTGCTGACGTGATCCGGGAGTTCCCCCACCTCAACGCCTCGGTCGGCGATGATGCGTTGATCGTCCATCGGGACCTGCACCTGGGTATCGCCGTGGACCTCGGCGACGAGGGCCTCATCGTCCCGGTGGTGCACGACGCCGGTGACAAGCGACTCCGCCTGCTCGCCCGGGAGGGGGCAGACCTCGCCCAGCGAGCACGGAGCAGGAAGCTGAGCGCCGACGACATCGCCGGGGGGACGTTCACCATCACCAACCCCGGGCCCTTCGGGACCTTCATGACGGTGCCCATCATCAACCAGCCCCAGGTGGCGATCCTGTCCACCGACGGCGCCAAGCGTCGCCCCGTGGCGGTCACCATGCCCGACGGGAGCGAGGGCATCGCCATCCACTCGACCGGCATCCTCGCCCTTTCCTTTGACCACCGGGCGGTGGACGGGGCATACGCCTCCCGGTTCATGGCAAGGGTGAAGGAGGTCATCGAGACCAGGGACTGGACGCAGGAGCTTTGATCCCGGTGCTGCGCATCCGGTGGTTGGGGCGCGTTCCCTACCGGGAGGCCTGGGCCCTGCAGCGTGCCCTGTTCGAGCGCAGCCGGGATGATCACCTGCTCCTGCTGGAGCACCCCCACGTCTACACCCTTGGTGTCCGAGCCAAGCGTGAGCATCTCCTGGTGCCTCCGGCATCGGTGGGGGCGGACCTGGTGGCCACCAACCGCGGGGGTGACGTCACCTACCACGGGCCCGGCCAACTGGTCGGTTATCCGGTGCTGTCCGTCCCCGGGGGCCCCGGTGCCACGCCGAGGTACGTCGAGGCGGTGGAGGACGTGGTCATCGGTGCCCTGGCCGACCTCGGCCTGCCCGAGGTGGGCCGCCTCCCCGGCTACCCGGGGGTGTGGGTGGCGCCCGAGGGGGCCAACCCCCGCAAGATCTGTGCCATCGGGGTCCGCCTCACCCGTGGTCGGTCCATGCACGGCTTCGCCCTCAACGTGGCTCCCGACCTCTCCTACTTCGACCACATCGTTCCCTGCGGGATCGCCGACAAGACCGTCACGTCCCTGGCCGCCGAAGGGGTCGACGCCACCATGGCCCAGGTGGTCGACGCCATTGTGGCCCGGGCGGCCCTCCGGTGGGCTCCGGGCGGCTGGGAGCGCCAGGACGTGGCGTGGCGGTCGGTCCCCTCCGACCTGTCGGCCTTCACCCGTGGCGAGACGGTGCCATCGGTGACATCGGGAAGCGGTCCCCGATGCGGGGGTGGTGCCGCCCCGACGCCGGGGATCCCGACCGGGACGACCCCGGTGGACGAGAAGCGGGACGAGCCCGCGTCGTCAGCGACCAGGGCCCAGTCGGTGTCGGTCCGCCTCCGGGGGCGCCTGGCAGAGGCGGGGGTCCAGCCCGACAGCGGGCTGGCGGTCGACGAGCGCAAGCCCCCGTGGCTCCGGGTCAAGGCCAACATGGGGCCCCGGTATCGGGACCTCAAGGCCACGATGCGCGGCCTCGACCTGGTGACGGTGTGCGAGGAGGCCGGTTGCCCCAACATCTTCGAGTGTTGGGCGGACGGAACGGCCACCTTCATGATCAACGGTGAGCGCTGTACCAGGGCCTGCGGGTTCTGCCTGGTGGACACCCGCCACCCGGTGGGCCTCGACACCCAGGAGCCGGGGCGGGTGGCTGAAGCCGTGGCCCGACTGGGCCTTGCCCACGCCGTGGTGACCGCCGTGGCTCGGGACGATCTGCCCGACGGCGGCGCCGGCGCCTTCGCCGCCACCATCACCGCCGTCCACGAGCGGTGCCCGGGGACGGCGGTGGAGGTGCTGATTCCCGACTGCAAGGGGTCCGAGGAGGCCCTGGACACGGTGTTCGCCGCCGGGCCGGAGGTGCTCAACCACAACCTGGAGACCGTGGCCCGGCTGCAGCGTGCGGTCCGGCCCTCCGCCTCCTACGCCCGCAGCCTGGGGGTTCTGGCAAGGGCCAAGGCGGCCGGGCTGGTGACGAAGTCGGGGATCATCCTGGGCATGGGTGAGACCGAGGACGAGGTGCGGGGCGCCCTGGCGGACCTCGCCGCCGTCGGGGTGGACATCGTCACCCTCGGTCAGTACCTGCGGCCCACCGCCGCCCACCTGCCGGTCGCCCGGTGGTGGCGCCCGGAGGAGTTCGACCGACTGCGCCAGGCGGGCGAGGACCTGGGGTTCGCCCATGTGGAGGCCTCGCCCCTCACCCGCTCCAGCTATCACGCACGGGGCGCCGCGGCTTCGGCGGGAGCGGCGCTGGCCGACACCAACGCGTGAGGCGCCGATCCCTCGCCGGGCAGGTGAGCCCCGGCGGTGCGCTGGTTTGTCGGCCCACCCCGCACGAACCCGGCCGGTGGGCACGGGGCAGATGACCAGGCGGGTGCCGGTGGCAGGGGCCGGCATCCCGTGAGCCCGGCAGCGCGGGGCCTGCGTATGGATCGGGTGAGGGAGGCTATGGGGTCGGCCGGCCTCGACGCCCTGCTCGTGTCGCTGGGCGGGGACCTGCCCTGGCTCACCGGGTACGAGGCCATGCCCCTCGAGCGGCCCACCATGCTGGTCCTCCCCGTCGACGACCAGGCGACGCTGGTGGTGCCGGCGCTGGAGGCGCCCCGGGTGGTCGAGGACCCGGCGCTGTTCTGTCTGCGGCCCTGGGACGAGACCGAGGACCCGGTCGAGGTGGTGGCCCGGCTGGTGGGCGGCAGGCGTCACCTGGGGGTGTCCGACCGTACCTGGGCCAGCGTCGTCCTCGCCCTCCAGGCACGGCTTCCCCGGGCCCTGTGGCGGCCGGCCTCGGCGGTCACCGGGCCGTTGCGGGCGGTGAAGGACGACGACGAGGTGACCGCCCTCCGAGCGGCCGCGCGGGCGGCCGACGAGGTGGCCACGGCCCTCCGGGCCGGCGAGGTCCGGCTGATCGGCCGCACCGAGGCGGAGGTCGCTGCCGAGCTCGGGGAGCGGCTGCGGGCCGCGGGGACCCGGAGGGTCAACTTCGCCCTGGTGGGCAGTGGACCCAACGCCGCCAGCCCCCACCACGAGGCCGGGGTCCGCCGGATCGGGCCCGGGGAGGTGGTGGTCTGCGATTTCGGGGGGTCGCTGTCCTGCGGCGAGGATGAGCCCGGGTACTGCTCCGACATCACCCGGACCGTCGTGACCGGGCCGCCGGACCCGGCGCTGGTCGAGCTCTACCAGGTGCTCGAGGACGCCCAGGCCCGGGCGGTGGCCGGGTCGGTCGTGGGCCAGACCTGCGAGGGCGTCGACGCCCTGGCCCGCCGGCCCATCGCTGGCGCCGGCTACGGCCACGCCTTCGTCCACCGGACGGGTCACGGTATCGGCCTGGAGGAGCACGAGGAGCCCTACCTGGTGGCGGGGAACGGCCAGGTGGTGCGGGCCGGCAACGCCTTCTCCGTGGAACCCGGCATCTACCTGGCTGGCCGGTTCGGCGCCCGTATCGAGGACATCGTGGTGGCGACCCCCGATGGCCCGGAGCCGCTGAACCGGGTGGACCACGGCCTGGCCGTCGTGGAGGCCTGAGCACGGTGCCGGCGGACAACGGGCGGGGACGGGCCGGTGAACATCGCCCCACGCGGCGCCCGGAGCTGGGACACCACCGCTGCGGTACGCTAAGACTTGCGTCGTGGAGCACGCCGTTCGAGCTAGTCAGGCCTCCGCCCGGGCGACCCGCGTGGGTCTGGCCCTGGTCCTGGCG
>DASQQH010000120.1:0-3017 GCA_035643555.1 Acidimicrobiales bacterium
TGACCCTGGCCACCGGCGATCCGAGGGCGACGACGGGGCCGCCGCTGGCCACCCGGCTGGCAACGCTCCAGGCCCGCCTGAAGCGGGAAGGGGTCTCCCTCGCCCGGGCGTCCGGGGAGCTCCGGGTCCAGACCCGCGCCGCTGACCGGGCCAGAGCCGCGGCAGCGCTGCTGGCACTGGGTGCCCCTGCCCCCTCCCGCAGCTTGCCCCCGGGGTTGGCCATGCCCACCATGGTGTTCGACGCCTACCTGACCGCTGCCGGTGAGATGGGCCGCGTCGACCCCGGGTGCCACCTGTCGTGGGCAGACCTCGCGGCCATCGGCAAGATCGAGTCCGACAACGCCCAGTACCACGGGACCCGACTGGCCGCCGACGGGACCGCCTTCCCGGCGATCCTCGGCCCGGCCCTGGACGGCACGGGCGGCAACGGGGCCTACCTGGTCCCCGCGAACGTCTCCTGGGACGGGTCCGGGCCGTTCGAGCGGGCAGTGGGTCCGATGCAGTTCCTCCCCACCACCTGGCAGGCGCTGGCCCGGGTGCTCCCGCCACTTCCCAGGGGCGTCCCCCCCAACCCCAACAACGTGTACGCGGCGGCCCTCGGCGCGGGGCGCTACCTGTGCCTGGCTGCCGGGCCGAGGGGCATGACCTCCCTGCAGGGCATCAAGGCCGCCTACTTCTCCTACAATCACTCGGTCTCCTACGTGGGCCACGCCCTCCGCAACGCCCTCGCCTACGGCGCCCCCATCGTGCCCCGGCCATCGTCGGCCGACCTGTACCCGCCCCCAGGGTCCTCGCCACCTCCGCTGGTCCGGCCCCCCCTGCTGAGGAAGACCCCGTCGGGTGGCTCCCCGGTGATCGCCGCGGGCCCATCACCCCCGTCAGCGGGCTCCCCCTCGGCGCCGGGGAGCCAGGGTGGGGGCGGTCCCCCGCTGTCGGGGCCGGCGCACCCCACCGACCCCTCGGGGCCCCGACCGTCGAGCACCACGACCACGACGCCCGCGGGGGCCCTCCTGCCGGGTCCCCTGGCACCCACGAGGAAGTAGCCGGGTCCGGGCCTGGGGGTCCCGCCGCCTCACGGTCCCCTGGGTCCCGGCCGTCGCCCCGCCGCGCCGGCCCGGGGCCGCCCCGATCGGGAGGTGGACGGCCACAGGCGGTCAGGGAGAACGGGAAGGTCGGCTCCCACCAGGGGCGCGCAAAGGCGTCCGCCGCCTGCGGGGTCAGGGCCAGCGCGGCTGGCCGAGACGGTAGCCGACGGAGCGGACGGTGTGGATCAGGGGGGCGTGCTGATCCCCCAGCTTCGCCCGCAGGCGGCGGATGTGGACATCGACCGTCCGGGCGCCCCCGAAGTACTCATAGCCCCACACGCGGCTCAGGAGGGTCTCCCTGGTGAACACCCGGCCGGGGTGGGTGGCGAGGAACCGGAGGAGCTCGTACTCCATGTAGGTGAGGTCGAGCGGGTGTCCCCCCACGGCGGCCTGGTAGGTCTCCAGGTTGAGCACCAGAGGGCCGTACTCGACCAGCTCGGGGCGGGTGCCTCGGCCGCTCCGCCAGAAGAGGTGCTTGAGGCGGGCCTCCAGCTCCGCAGGGTGGAAGGGGACCACGCAGAGGTCGTCGAAGAGCTCCTCACGCAGCTCGAGATCGGCCAGCTGGTCCGCCTCGACCATGATGAGCAGTGGGCTCACGGGGAGGTCCCGCCGCCGCAGGGCCCGGCACAGGGTGAAGGCCCCGTCAGCGTCGCCGACGCGGTGGTGGCCCTCGGGTTCGATTGCGGCCCCGGACGGGCTCAGGTCGGGGATGGCCGTCGTCCTGGCCGGCCACCGCGGGCCGCCGGCGGTCTCCGCGGCCCACACCACGGCCCCGGTCCACCCCTCCTCGGGCTCCAGCTTGGTGGCCCGGTCGACCCCCGAGACCGGGACCCAGGCCCATCCGCCTCGGTCCAGGGCGTGGGCCAGGTCCGAGGGGGGAGGGTCGGGGTACACGAGCAGGGGCTCCACGGTACGTGTCCTGGTCGGGGCCGTTCAGACCTCGCCGAGGGCCCTCACAGCTGGGCCAGGTAGCGGTCCAGCTCGAACTGGCTCACCTGGACCTTGTAGGCCGCCCACTCGTCCCGCTTGTTGCGGATGAACCACTCGAAGACGTGCTCGCCCAGGATCTCGGCCATCAGCTCCGAGCGTTCCATGCACACGATGGCCTCGTGCAGGTTCCCCGGGAGGTCGGCGATGTCGTCGGCAGCCAGCTCCTCGGGGGTCATGGCGTAGAGGTTGGCCGAGGCCTCGTCGGGCAGCGGGTAGTTCTCCCGGATCCCCTTGAGGCCCGCGCCCAGGACCACGGCGAAGGCCAGGTACGGGTTGCAGGCAGGATCCGGCGCCCGGTACTCGATACGGGTGGACTCGGGCTTGCCCCGCTTGGTGACCGGGACCCGGACCAGGGCGGAACGGTTGTTGCGGGCCCAGGAGACGTGGACGGGCGCCTCGTAGCCCTTGACCAAGCGCTTGTAGGAGTTGACCCACTGGTTGGTCACCGCGGTGATCTCGGCGGCGTGGTGGAGGACCCCGGCGATGAAGCCCTTGGCCACCTTGGACAGCCCGTAGTCGTCACCCGGGTCCCAGAAGGCGTTGGTGTCCCCCTCGAAGAGGGAGAAGTGGGTGTGCATGCCGGACCCCTGGACCCCGGCCAGGGGCTTGGGCATGAAGGTGGCGTGCACGCCCCGCTCCTGGGCGATCTCCTTCACCACCAGGCGCACGGTCATGACGGTGTCGGCCATGGTGAGGGCGTCGGTGTAGCGGAGGTCGATCTCCTGCTGGCTGGGCGCGTCCTCGTGCTGGGAGTACTCGACGGGGATGCCCATCTCCTCGAGGGTGAGCACGCTTCGCTTCCGAAGATCCGTCGCGGCGTCGCTGGTGGTCAGCTCGAAGTAGGAGCCGCTGTCGAGCGTGGTGAGGCCGTTGCGGGGGTCTGCATCGGCGAAGTAGAAGTACTCGATCTCGGGCGCGGCGAAGAACGTGAACCCACGTTCG
>DASQQH010000121.1:0-7620 GCA_035643555.1 Acidimicrobiales bacterium
GTGGCTGTGCTCCTCCCGGGAGGAGCTGGGCGAGCGGACCGAGGTGCTCCAGGAGCTGTAAGGCGGCCCCTCGGGGGGCCGGGGGGTCCTCACCGGGGATCCGGGACGACGGGGTGGCCCACGGCGAGCTCCCCGCCCGCCAGGACCCCGGCCCGCAGGCCGCCCCGGCCGCGCAGCGCGGGACGGAGGGGGACCCCGCTCATCCGATCCAGGTGGGCGCAGGGGTGGCAGGGCCGCTCTCCCCACAGGAGGGCGTCGCCGATGCGGAACCGGCGACCGATCAGGCCATCGAGGTCGACCCCGGTGGTGACCACGTTCCGCCGGGACCACCCTGGTGCCAGGTCCGCCGCCAGCCCGGCGGCGACCACGGCGAGGGCCTCGGACGCCACCAGGGTCACGTCGCTCCACAGCGCCCGGTCGGCGGACCATGTACCGGTCCCGGCGGCGTAGCGGTCCCCCTCGAGCCCCCTGCCGGGGAGCAGCCGGGCCCGGTCCAGCCCCCGCATGGGGGCGCCGGCCCCGGGGGCGACGAACAGGGCCGTGACCACCCCCTCCGGCGTGGCGGGAGACCCCCCGCTCACCCCGTCGGACGGCCGGCGCGGCCCACCAGGCGCCACGCCGCGGGCATGAGCCCCAGGGCCAGGACGATCTTGATGGCGTCGCCGGGGAGGAAGGGCAGCACCCCGAGCTCGAGGCCACGGGCCAAGCCCACGCCGAGGTCCGCCATGAGCCAGGAGATCCCCAGGACGTAGATGATCAGGTTGCCCGCCACCATCAACCCGGCCATCGTGGCCGGTCGGCGGTCCAGGGACCGGGCGGCCAGCGCGCCGGCCACACCCGCGGCGAGGGGGTAGGCGAGGATGTAGCCGAAGGAGGCGGAGGCGACGACGGCCATGCCGCCGCTGTGGCCGGCGAACCAGGGCAGGCCGGCGACCCCCGCCGCAGCGTAGAGGACCATCCCGAGCGCCCCCCGGCGCCAGCCGAGGGCGGCCCCGCCCAGCAGCACGGCGAAGGTCTGGCCGGTGATCGGCACCGGTGTGAACGGCAGGGGGATGGTCACCTGCGCCGCCAGGCCCACCAAGGCGGCGAAGGACACCACGAGGACGGCGTCCCGGAGGAGTGCGCCGGGAAGCAGGTCGGCCAGCACAACCGGGCCGGGCCGTCGGAGAGCGGCGCTGGACGTGGACATCGGGCCTCCTGGTCGGACACGACAGACGACAGCCACCCGCGTCCCCAGAGACGCGGACCCGGGCACCGAGACCATCGCCCCCGTCGCGCCCGCTGTCAAGCTGGGGACGCCCTGGCCGGTAGACTGCGGGCCGTGGTTGCTTCGACGACGTCCAGTCCCGGCCCCCGAGAGACCGCCACCCCCCGGGTCAAGCGGGGTCTGGCCGAGATGCTCCGGGGCGGGGTCATCATGGACGTGGTGACCGCCGACCAGGCCAAGGTGGCCGAGGACGCCGGCGCGGTGGCGGTGATGGCCCTGGAGCGGGTGCCGGCCGACATCCGGGCCCAGGGCGGGGTGGCCAGGATGAGCGACCCGGCCCTGATCGGCGAGATCCAGGAGGCGGTGACCATCCCGGTGATGGCCAAGGCCCGCATTGGCCACTTCGCCGAGGCCCAGGTGCTGGAGGCCCTGGGGGTCGACTACGTCGACGAGAGCGAGGTGCTCTCCCCGGCGGACTACGACCACCACATCGACAAGTGGGCCTTCTCGGTGCCCGTCGTGTGCGGCGCCACCACCCTGGGAGAGGCACTCCGGCGCATCGGCGAGGGGGCGGCGATGATCCGGTCCAAGGGTGAGGCGGGCACCGGGGACGTCAGCCAGGCGGTGACCCATCTGCGTTCGATCACCGGCGACCTCCGCCGGCTCACCCAGGCCGACGCCGCCGAGGTGTACGGCTGGGCCAAGGCACTGGCGGCCTCCCTGGAGCTGGTCCGGGAGGTCGCCGCGACGGGCCACCTGCCCGTCCCGCTCTTCTGCGCCGGGGGGATCGCCACCCCCGCCGACGCCGCCCTGGTCATGCAGCTGGGCGCCGAGGCCGTCTTCGTCGGGTCGGGGATCTTCAAGAGTGGGGAGCCCGCCAGGCGGGCCCGGGCCATCGTGGAGGCCACCACCCACTACGGTGACGCCCAGATCGTGGCCAAGGTCTCCCGCAACCTGGGTGGGCCCATGGTGGGGATCCAGGCAAACGACGCCGAGACCAAGCTGGCCGATCGGGGCTGGTAGGCGCGGTGCGCGGGGTGTCGGGCCCAGACGAGTGGCGCTGAACGCCGTGCGGGAGGTGGGTTCCTCAGGTGAAGGTCGGGATTCTGGCCCTCCAGGGGGACGTCGCCTGCCATAGCCGGATGCTGGCCGACCTCGGCGCCCAGCCGGTCGAGGTCCGCCAGCCCTCGGATCTGGCGGGGGTGGACGCCCTGATCCTGCCGGGTGGCGAATCGACCACCATGGCGTTGCTGCTCGGGTCGTCCGGCCTGGAGGATGCCGTCGCCGAGCGGCTGACCGCCGGGATGCCCGCCCTGGGGACCTGCGCGGGGATGATCCTCCTCGCCCGGGAGATCGAGGGAGGACGGGCCACCCAGACCGCCTTCGGGGCCATCGACGTCACGGTCCGGCGCAACGCCTTCGGCCGTCAGCTGCAGTCCTTCGAGACCGACCTGCCGGTCACCGGGATCGAGGGCGGGCCGTTGCGGGCGGTCTTCATCCGCGCCCCGGTGGTGGCCCGGGTGGGCCCGGGGGTCGAGGTGCTGGCAGAGGTGGGAGGGGCGCCGACCTCCCCGGACGGCCGGCCCGCCCCGGTCGTGTGCCGGCAGGGACCGGTCCTCGTGGCGTCCTTCCATCCAGAGCTGTCGGGGGACCCCCGGTTGCACCAGCTGTTCCTGTCCACCCTCTGAGGAGGAGGTCGCAGGCCGATGTCAGGTCACTCCAAGTGGGCCACCACCAAGCACAAGAAGGCGGCCACCGACAAGGCTCGGGGCAAGCTGTTCGCCAAGCTCCTGCGCCAGGTCGAGGTGGCCGCCCGGGAAGGCGGCGGGGACATCAACGCCAATGCCACCCTGCGCACGATGTTCACCAAGGCGAGGGACGCCTCGGTGCCCCTGGACACCATCGAGCGGGCCATCAAGCGCGGGACCGGGGAGCTGGAGGGCGTCCGCTACGAGCCGGTGGCCTACGAGGGCTACGCGCCGGGGGGCGTGGCGGTCATCGTCGACTGCCTCACCGACAACCGCAACCGGACCGGCTCCGACGTGCGCACGATCTTCACCCGGGCCGGTGGCTCCATGGCCGAGCCCGGGTCGGTCTCCTGGCAGTTCCAGCGCAAGGGCGTGGTGCTGCTGCCCCGTTCCCTGGACGAGGAGGACCTCACCATGGTGGCACTGGAGGCGGGGGCCGAGGACCTGGCCGACGACGGCGAGGTGTGGCGGATCACCTGCGCCCCGACCGACCTCACCGGGGTCAGGACCGCCCTGGAGGGCGCCGGCATCCCCATCGAGTCCACGGAGGTGGCCATGATCCCCACCACCACCGTCCCCCTGGCCACCGAGGACGAGGCCCGCAAGGTCCTCCGGGTCGTCGACGCCCTCGAGGACCACGACGACGTGCAGAACGTCTGGTCCAACTTCGACATCCCCGACGCCATCATCGACCTGGTGGAGGCCTGATGGCCCCCCCGGCCCGGCCGGGCCCGGGGTGGCGCGACCAGGGGGGGTGTCCCCCCGGCCCGCAAGGGGCCCCCGGGGTGGGTCCGTCGCGGGCCGGGGCGGGGACGGGTCCCGGTAAGGACCGGGGCTGACCGGGCGTGGTCGAGCCCTTCACCGCCGTGGGCCTGGTCCCCACCGTGCGGGGGATCCGCCGACGGGAGGACATCGCCCGGAACCTGGACCATCTGGAGCACCTGGTGGCAGCGGCCTCCTGGCTGTCGAGCCTGAGCCTCCCCGTCCGCCTCATCGCCCTGCCGGAGGGGGCGTTGCAGGGCTTCAACGACGAGGTGTGGGACCTGGACCACGTCGAGTTCGCCAGGACCTGCGCCATCGACATCCCCGGCCCGGAGACCGACCGGCTGGGGGCGATCGCCCGGTCCCAGGGCGCCTACGTCATGGCCCAGGCCAAGGCCCGCCACCCTGAGCTGGCGGACCGCTACTTCAACGTGGGGCTGGTCCTGGACCCCTCGGGCGAGATCGTCCTCCAGCACTACAAGGTCTCCCCGCTGTTCCCCGTCGAGCACTCGGTCTGCCCCCACGACGTCTACGACTGGTGGGTGGAGCGCTACGGCGCCACCCTCGACGCCTTCTGGCCCGTGGTGGACACGGCGATCGGGAGGCTGGGGGTGATGATGGCCAACGAGGGCTCCTACCCCGAGAACGCCCGGGCGCTGGCCCTCAACGGCGCCGAGGTCGTCTACCGGGCCTCCTATCCCCACCCGGCGACCGGGAACGACGTCTTCGAGATCCAGAACCGGGCCCGGGCGCTCGACAACAACGTCTACGTGGTGGCGCCCAACATGGGGACCTACTACCTGACCGGCGAGGACGACACGGCCATCGACACCTTCGGCGGGCGGTCGATGATCGTCGACCACCTGGGCAGGATCGTGGGCCGGCAGGACTACGGGGGATGCTCGACCTACGTGGCCGGGGTCGTCGACGTCGAGGCCCTGCGTCACCACCGGGCCGAGGCGCAGTGGGACAACTGGCTGAAGGACCTGCGGACCGAGCTGTACCGACCCCTCTACGACCGGCCCATCTACCCGAAGAACCTGTACCTGGACCGGGCGCCGATGGGCCACGAGGAGTACCGGGCGTCGGTGATCGCCCCCCAGATCCGCCTCCTCCAGGAGCGGGGGGTCTGGGCTCGCCCCTCCCGGTGAGGGTGGTGCGCCCGCCGGGGCCCGGGATGAGCTAGACACGGGAGCGTGTTGGTCCTCGGGGTGGACCCCGGCGTGTCCCGGTGCGGCTACGGGTGCGTGACCCGGGACCGCGGCAGGGAGCCCGGGTTCCGGGCCGTGGCCGCCGGGGTGGTCACCACCTCGCCCTCCCTGGACCTGCCGGACCGCCTGGTGGAGCTGTCCCGGGAGCTGCGGGCCCTGGTGGCCGAGCTCCGGCCGGCGGCGGTGGCCGTGGAGCGGGTGTTCTTCCAGGTCAACGCCCGCACGGCCATGGCCGTGGGGCAGGCCAGCGGGCTGGCGATGGTCTCGGCGGCCGAGGCGGGGTGCGAGGTGGCCCAGTACACCGCCAACGAGGTGAAACAGGCGGTGGCCGGCTACGGCGCCGCCGACAAGGCCCAGGTCCAGGCCATGGTGGCCGTGCTTTGCGGCCTCCCCGCTCCGCCGTCGCCGCCCGACGTCGCCGACGCCCTGGCCCTGGCCATCTGCCACCTCACCCTGGTGCCGGGGCGGGCCCGGGTGGCCGCCGCCCTGGCCGCGACCCCGCCCGGGCGCCAGGCGGGCCAGGTCCACCGGGAGGGCCCCCGAGGGGATTAGTCTCGAACAGATGTTTCGCCCTGGGAGGACGGTGGTGGGCGCCAGGTGATCGGGTCGCTGCGAGGTGTCGTGTCGGAGGTGCTGGACGGGGCCGCCCTGTTGGTGGAGGTGGGCGGCGTCGGCTACCGGGTCGTGGTCCCCACCCCCACCCTGGGGGCCGTGGCGGTGAACAGCCCGGTCGTCCTCCACGTGCACACCCACGTGCGGGAGGACGCCATTGTCCTGTACGGGTTCCTGGAGCGGGACGCCCGGGCCTGCTTCGAGGCCCTGCTCGGCGCCCACGGGGTGGGGCCGGGCCTGGCCCTTGCCATGCTCTCGGTCCACTCCCCGGCCGCGCTCCGACGGGCGGTGGCCGCCGGCGACACCGAGGCTCTCAGCCTCGTACCGGGTGTGGGTGCCAAGACCGCCGCCAGGCTGGTGATGGAGCTGCGCTCCCGTCTCGACGGCGACGTGGCTGACCTGCCGGTGGGGAACGGGGCCGGCGGCGAGGGTGGGCCCCTCCCCGAGGTGCGCGCCGCCCTGGCCGGGCTCGGCTACGGTCCCGAGGAGGTGGGGGCGGCGCTGCGGGCGCTGCCCGCGGCGGGAGAGGTGGAGGACCTGGTCCGAGCGGCGTTGCGAGAGCTGGCGACCAGGCGATGAGCCCCCGGCGGGAGGTCCTGGAGGGGCCCGTCCCCGGGGCGGGGGGCGCCGGCGGGGACGGCGACGGCCCCCACCGCCGTCCCATCGACCCCGCCGCCGACCCGGCGGAGGTGGCCGAGGAGACCCACCTCCGACCCCGGCGGCTGGGGGAATTCGTGGGCCAGGAGCAGCTGCGGGAGCACCTGGGGATCATGCTGGAGGCGGCCCGCCGGCGGGGCCAGGCCGCCGACCACGTGCTGTTCGCCGGCCCACCGGGTCTGGGCAAGACCACCATGGCGGGGATCGTGGCCGGGGAGATGGGCGCCGGGCTGCGGGTCACCTCCGGGCCGGCCCTGCTCCGGGGCGGTGACCTCGCCGCCCTCCTGAACGACCTGCAGGAGGGCGACGTGTTGTTCATCGACGAGCTCCACCGGCTCAACCGGGCGGTGGAGGAGATCCTGTACCCGGCCATGGAGGACTTCCAGCTGGACATCGTGATCGGCAAGGGGCCCACGGCCCGGTCCCTGCGCCTCGACCTGCCCCGGTTCACCCTGGTGGGGGCGACCACCCGTACCGGCCTGGTCACCGGCCCCCTCCGGGAGCGGTTCGGCCTGGTGGCCCGCCTGGACTACTACACGGTGGAGGAGCTGGACGCCATCGTCCACCGGGCCGCGGGCATCCTCGGCGTCCGCATCGACCAAGGGGGGGCGGCACAGATCGCCGGCCGCTCCCGGGGGACGCCCCGGATCGCCAACCGGCTCCTGCGCCGGGTCCGGGACTACGCCGAGGTGCGGGGGTCGGGCGTGGTGACCACCGAGGCCGCGTCGGCCGGGCTGGAGCTGTTCGGCGTGGACACCCTGGGCCTCGACAAGGTCGACCGCGCCATCCTGGAGGCCCTGTGCGGGCGCTTCGGGGGGCGGCCGGTGGGCCTGTCCACCTTGGCGGTGGCGGTGGGCGAGGAACCCGACACCGTCGAGGACGCCTACGAGCCCTTCCTCCTCCAACGGGGGCTCCTCCAGCGCACGCCCCGGGGTCGCCTGGCCACCCCCGCGGCCTGGGCGCACCTGGGGTTGGAGCCCCCCACAGCCGGGCTGTTCGGCTGACGCCGGGCGCCGGGGAACGGGCCGGCGCCGGGTCATCGACCGACGGGCCGGGGTCCGCCCTGGCCAGGGACCGGGGGTCCGCCACCCCCGGGTGAGGCCGGGCTGGAGTCCCCGCAGGGTGGGGGCATAGGGTCGTCGCACCGAGGAGAGGAGGACCATGACCGACGCCATGCGAGCCGAGACGGTGTCGATCCAGGGTGACGGGGGGGACCAGCTGGAGGCGTACCTGGCCCGGCCCCTGGGCGAGGGGCCGTTCGGGGGCGTGGTGGTGATCCACCATCTGCCGGGCTACGACGAGGCGACCAAGGAGATCACTCGGCGCTTCGCCGCCCACCGCTACCTGGCGATCTGTCCGAACCTGTACAGCCGGGAGGCCCCCGGCGCCAGCCCCGACGACGCCGCCGCCACCGTGCGCGCCC
>DASQQH010000122.1:0-7503 GCA_035643555.1 Acidimicrobiales bacterium
GGTCCGGCCGGCCGCCGGCGGCCGACGGGCCCCCGGACCTGGGCCCCCGGCATCGGCGCCACCAGCGGTGCCCTGGCCCTGGTGGTGCTGGCGGCGCTGCCCGCGGCGTTCCTGGCCCGGGCGTTCACCCGACCGCTGCCGGCCGGAGACGGCCAGGGCAGCCACGCCTCGGTGCCGGCCCTGGTCCGCCAGGCCCAGCACCGGCTCGACGCCCTGGGCGCCCGCCGGGTCCTGGTCCAGATCGACGACAACCGCCAGTGGCCGGTCGCCCTGGGGGTGGCGGCCACCCTCCAGGGAGCGGGGGACCACATCTCCCTCGCCTACCCCTACTGGAAGCGCCTTGCCCGCTGGCTCCGCCCCGACGGGCGGGCGACGGCGGCGGTGGTCCTCGGCGACACCGCCCCCGGACCGGCCCCGCCGCCCGGGACCGTGGCCTTCACCAGCACCCAGGGCCCCGGGGCGATGTGGGTGACCCGGCTCCCCCCCGGTGCGGTCTCGGCCCCCGGCCCGACCGCCCCAGGGGCGCCGGGGCATGGGCGGCGGCCCGGCCAGGTGCCTCAGGCCGGCGCCGCGAACCCCCGAAGCAGTTCGAGCAGGGTGCGCACCCCGTAGCCGGTCCCCCCCTTGGCCAGGTAGCCGGCGTCCTCCTCCGAGCGGGCGGGGCCGGCGATGTCCAGATGGGCCCAGGGGACCTCGCCGACGAACTCGGAGAGGATGAGCCCGGCGACCAGGGAGCCGGCCTGCCGACCGGACCCGATGTTCTTCATGTCGGCGATCTCGGAGTCGATGTGGGTGCGGTAGCGCTCGGGCAGGGGAAGGCGCCAGACCGCCTCGCCCGCCCGCTCGGCGGCCGCGGCCACCTGGCCCACGAACCCCTCGTCGGTGCCCATCAGCCCGGCGATCTCCCCCCCCAGGGCGACCACGCACGCCCCGGTCAGGGTGGCCAGGTCGACGATGGCGTCGACGCCCTCCTCCACGGCCAGCGAGAGGCCGTCGGCCAGGACCAGGCGACCCTCGGCGTCGGTGTTGAGGACCTCGATGGTCTTCCCGTTGCGGATCCGCAACACGTCGCCCGGCTTGGTCGCCGAGCCCCCCGGCATGTTCTCGGTGGTGGGCAGGAACCCGAGGACCCGGACGGGCACGCCGAGCTCCGCGACCGCCGACATGGTGGCCAGGACCGCGGCCGCCCCGCTCATGTCGGTCTTCATGGTCATCATGCCCTCGGCGGGCTTGATGGACAGGCCCCCCGAGTCGAAGGTGATGCCCTTGCCCACCAGGGCCACGGTGGGCACCGGCTGGTCGGGGCTCGCCCCGGCCGGGGGGTCGTAGGCCAGCCGGATCAGCCGTGGCGGCTCGTTCGAGCCACGGGCCACCCCTTGCAGCCCACCCAGGCCCTCGGCGGCGATCCTCGTCTCGTCCCAGACGCTGACCTCGAGGCCTCCCCGCCCGGCCTGGTCCACGGCGATCTCGGCCAGGCGTGTCGGGGTGAGGGCGCCGGCCGGCTCGTTCACCAGGTCCCGGGCCAGGGCGACGGCGCGGGCCACGGCGCCACCCCGGGCCACCCCGACCGCAACAGGGTCGTCCTGGCCCGCATCCCCGTCCGCCACCACGGCCAGGGAGGACAGGGCGCAGGTCTCGGGAGCGGCCTTGTAGGTGGTGAAGCGGTAGGAGGCGAGCTGGGCCCCCTCGGTCACCGCTTGCGCGGCGCCTTCCACCGGCAGGGAGTCGGAAAAGAGTCCATGCAGGGAGAAGGCCCCCTTGTGCTGGCGCCAGGCCGTCCGGACGAAGGCCGCCGCCGCCCGCCGGAGGGCCTCGGCGTCGACCTCGCCGGGAGCACCGAGGCCCACGGCCACCAGGCCCGCGCCGTCCCCGGAGGGCAGGGGCAGCGCCTCCCCGACCTTGCCGGCGAACCCCCGGGCGGTGCAGTAGCCCGGATCGACCTCGGGCGAGCCCGGCGGGAGGGCCAGGTCGGCGAACACGGGCACGGCGACGGCCTCGGCGTCGGTGGGGACCTGGGCGGCGGCAAAACACGAGTCGATCATCAGGTGGCTAGTCCTCGGGGTCGGCGACGGACTGGTCGGTCGTCGGGCCGGGCGGCGGCTCGGCGGGGCGACGGGTGAGCAGGTGCTCGCCCTCCTGCCACCGTGCCATCGTCCAGCACAGGTCGGAGAGGCGGTTCAGGTAGGGGGCGACCGAGGAGTCGGTCGCCGGGAGGGCCAGGGCGAGGCGCTCGGCCCGGCGGACCACCGTGCGCGCCAGATCCAGGGCGGCCGACAGCCTGGTCTGGCCGGGGACCACGAACTCTGTGGGCTGGTCGAACCGCCCCGTGAGGTCGTCGATACGCTCCTCCAGCCCAGCGACCATCGCCGGGGTCACCAGCGTGGTCCCCGGGGTGAGCTTGTGGCGATTGGCGACCCCGGTGGCAACCTCGGCCATGAGGACCCACAGGTCCCGCTCCAGGGCCACCAGCACCTGGTCCAGCTCCGACCCCGGCGCGGCCTCGCTGCGGGCCAGGCCCAGGACGGCCTGGGCCTCGTCCACCGCCCCGTTGACCTCGATGGCCGGGTCGTCCTTGCGGACCCGCCCACCGAAGAGCAGGCCCGTGGTCCCGTCGTCGCCCTTCTTGGTGTAGATCTTCACGCCGCCATCACCAGGGTGAGAATCTACTGGTGAGGGCGTGCTTGCCTCACCCCCGGCAGCCACCGGGCGGGGCCCGGGGCCCGCGTCGGAGTTGGGCCGTCGCAGCCGGTCGCCTACCGTGGTGGCTTATGGACCCCAGAAGCCAGTCCTATCTGGAGGCGGCGGGCGAACGCGTGGTCGTCTACGACGGCGCCATGGGCACCAGCCTGCAGCTGCACCACCTCGGGGCCGACGACTTTGGGGGCCCGTCCCTGGAGGGATGCAACGAGGTCCTGGTGGAGACCCGCCCCGACGTCGTCTCCCAGGTGCACGCCTCGTTCCTGGAGGTGGGGGCCGATGCCGTGGAGACCGACACCTTCGGCGCGTCCCCGATCACCCTGGGTGAGTACGGCCTCGGCGACCGTGCCCAGGAGCTCAACCGGGTCGCCGCCACGTTGGCCCGGGAGGTGGCCGACGGGTTCACCACCCCCGACCGTACCCGCTGGGTCGCCGGCAGCCTGGGCCCGGGCACCCGGTTCCCCAGCCTGGGCCAGATCCCCTTCGCCGAGCTCCGGGACGCCTACGAGGTCCAGGCCCGTGGCCTGCTGGAGGGCGGGGTCGACCTGCTCCTGGTGGAGACGGTCTTCGACCTCCTGCAGGCCAAGGCGGCGATCCTCGGGTGCCGCCGGGCCATGGCGGCGATCGGTCGGCAGGTGGCCCTGCAGGTCCAGGTGACCCTGGAGCTGACCGGGCGCATGCTGCCCGGCACCGAGATCGGCGCCGCACTGTGCGCCCTCGACGCCATGCGGCCCGACGTCATCGGCCTCAACTGCGCCACCGGCCCCGCGGAGATGGGCGAACACCTGCGCCACCTGTCCGCCCACGCCCGCATGCCCATCTCCTGCATGCCCAACGCCGGACTCCCCCAGGTGGTCGAGGGCCAGATGCACTACGACCTGACCGCGGCCGAGCTCGCCGACTACCACCGCCGGTTCATCAGCGAGCTGGGGGTGTCGGTGGTGGGCGGATGCTGTGGCACCACGCCCGAGCACCTCGCCGCCGTCATCGACGCCTGCGCCGCCCTCACCCCGGCCCGGAGGGACCCGGTCCACGAGCCCGGGGCGGCCTCCCTCTACAGCCACGTCCCGTTCCGCCAGGACACCGCCTACCTGTCGATCGGCGAGCGGACCAACGCCAACGGCTCCCGGCAGTTCCGGGAGGCCATGCTGGAGCGCGACTGGGACACCTGCGTGGCCATGGCCAAGGACCAGGTCCGCGAGGGCGCCCACCTGCTGGACGTGTGCGTGGACTACACCGGCGCCGACGGGGTGGCCGACATGGAGGAGGTGGCCGGCCGCTTCGCCACCCAGTCCAGCCTGCCCCTGGTGCTCGACTCGACCGAGGCCAAGGTCATCGAGACCGGCCTGCAGCACCTGGGCGGCCGAGCCGTGCTCAACTCCGTCAACCTGGAGGACGGCGACGCTCCCGGCACCCGCCTCGACCAGTTCCTGAACCTGGCTCGGGAGTACGGGGCGGCGGTGGTGGCCACCTGCATCGACACCGACGGCCAGGCGCGCAACGCCGACTGGAAGCTGCGGGCGGCCAAGGCGATCACCACCCTGGCGGTCGAGCGCTACGGCCTCGAGCCGAGCGACCTGCTGATCGACCCCCTGGCGCTCCCCCTGTCGACGGGGCTCGAGGAGAGTCGCAAGGACGGCGTGGAGACGATCGAGGCCATTCGGCGGATCAAGGACGAGCTCCCCGGGGTGTCGACGGTCATCGGGCTCTCCAACGTCTCCTTCGGCCTGCAGCCCGCGGCGCGCCACGTGCTGAACTCGGTGTTCCTGCACGAGTGCTCGGAGGCGGGGCTCGACGCGGCGATCGTCCACGCCGCCCGGATCCTCCCCCTCAACCGGATCGACGAGCGGGCCCGGGAGGTCTGCCTCGACCTGATCTACGACCGGCGCCGCCCCGACTACGACCCCCTCCAGGAGCTGCTGTCGATGTTCGAGGGGGCCTCGGGGGCGGGCATGGGCCAGGTCCAGGAGGACCGCACCGGCTGGCCGGTGGAGCGTCGGCTGGAGACCCGGATCGTGGAGGGGGACCGCAACGGCCTGGAGGATGACCTCGAGGAGGCGCTGCAGGGGACCCCCGCCCTCGACATCGTCAACGACACGCTGCTGGCGGGGATGAAGGTGGTGGGCGACCTGTTCGCCTCGGGGGACATGCAGCTGCCCTTCGTCCTCCAGTCCGCCGAGACGATGAAGGCCGCCGTTGCCTACCTGGAGCCCCACATGGAGCACATGGACCAGGGGGGCAAGGGCACGGTGGTCCTGGCCACGGTCAAGGGTGACGTCCACGACATCGGCAAGAACCTGGTGGACATCATCCTCACCAACAACGGCTACGAGGTCCACAACCTGGGCATCAAGGTGCCGGTCGCCGAGATGCTGGCCAAGGCGACGGAGGTGGGTGCCGACGCCATCGGCATGAGCGGCCTGCTGGTCAAGTCGACCCTCATCATGCGGGAGAACCTGGAGGAGCTCAACGAGCGGGGCCTGGCCGCCTCGACCCCCGTGCTCCTCGGCGGTGCCGCCCTGACCCGCACCTACGTCGAGCGGGACCTCCGCCAGGTGTACCAGGGCCGTCTGTTCTACGGACGTGACGCCTTCGAGGGGCTCCGCACCCTGGACCGGCTGATGGAGCTGGCCCGGACCGGCGAGGAGGACCCCGACTTCGGGCGGGCCCTCGGCGGGCGCAAGCTGCCACCGCGAAAGAGCGAGCAGGAGGCGGAGGCGGCGGCCTCGGGCGAGGCGCCCCCGATCCCGGCGCGCTCTCCCGAGGTGGAGATGGACAACCCGGTCTTCTCTCCGCCCTTCGTCGGCTCAAAGGTGGCCAAGGGCATCGCCATCGGCGACGTCGCCGCCTACCTGAACGAGACGGCGCTGTTCCGGAACCAGTGGGGCTACCGCCCCCAGGACGGCGAGTCCGACCCCGAGTTCAAGGACCGGGTGCGTGCCGTGCTGCGGGAGCAGCTGGACCGGGCCAAGGCCGCGAACGTCCTGGTCCCCCAGGTGGTCTGGGGCTACTTCCCGGCCAACGGGGACGGCAACGAGCTCATCATCTGGAAGGACGAGAACCGCCGCGTGGAGTGGCTCCGGTTCGCCTTCCCCCGCCAGTCCAAGGACTCCTTCCTGTGCCTGGCCGACTTCTGGCGCCCGGTGGCCTCCGGGGAGGCCGACTGGGCCGCCTTCCACGTGGTCACCATGGGCTCAGCGGTCTCGGAGGCCACGGCCAGGCTGTTCGCCGAGGACCAGTACCAGGACTACCTGTTCCTCCACGGTCTCGGCGTGGAGATGACCGAGGCCCTGGCCGAGTACTGGCACCGGCGCATCCGGGAGGAGTGGGGCTTCGCCGAGGAGGACGGCCCCAGCCTGGGCGGGCTGTTCCGCCAGCAGTACCGGGGAGGGCGGTACTCCTGGGGCTATCCGGCCTGCCCCGACCTCGAGGACAACGCCAAGGTCGCCGAGCTGCTCGACGTGGCCCGGATCGGGGTCAGCGTCAGCGAGGGCTTCCAGCTCCATCCGGAGCAGACCACCTCGGCCATCGTCTCCCACCACCCCAAGGCCAAGTACTTCGTGGCCAGGTAGGCCCGGACACCCCCGCCGGGCCCGGTGTTCACGACACCGACCCCGGCGGGGGGATGGTCCCGGGGCCGGTCGCGTTGCAGGACAGGACGCCCGGGTCCGTCGCCAGCTTGGGCTGGGCCAGGGACGGGGGGGTGAGGAAGGCGGGCCGGCCCGGGTCCAGCAGCTCCGACAGGCTGGTGGCGTTGGCGTCCCGGGCGGTGAGGGACGGGAGGTTCCACTTGGTCTCCACCAGCTTCAGGATGCTCGTGTGGTCGAAGACCGTGTGGCTCACCAGGCCGGGGCGGGACCAGGGGGAGACCACCACCGCCGGCACCCGGAAGCCGTACCTGGCGAAGCCGTCGTAGGCCTGTCCGGAGGGGACGGCGGGGGGGATCTCGTCGGGGGGCACCGCGGCCGGCGGCGGCACGTGGTCGTAGTAGCCGCCGTGTTCGTCGAAGGTCCACACCAGCACCGTCGACGCCCAGGCCGGCCCGGACATCACCGCCCGGATCACCCGGGCGGCGAACGCCTCACCGGCGGCGATGTTCTGGGGGTTCTCCTCGGAGTCCCCGCCGACCTCCCCCGGCCCGGCGCTGGTGGCGGTGAACTGCGGGTCGACGATGGCGAACCCCGGCAGGGTGCCCTGGGCGGCGTCGGTGAAGAACTGGGCGATCGGCACGGTGCTTCCCGGGTACCGGCTGGCCAGGGGAGGGAACAGGGCGGTGGTGGGCAGGTCCGAGACGTAGTCCCGCCACGGGATCCGATGCGCCGCCAGGCGGTCGAAGATGGTTCCGTTGGGCGGGTAGTCGGTGGGCCCCGGCCGGGTGTCGTCGACCTGGCCCAGGGAGGTGGCCGCCATCAGGTACCGGCGGTTGGGGTAGGTCTGGCCCAGCAGGGAGCAGAAGTACCGGTCGGCCACGGGGAAGGTGGCGGCCAGCGAGTAGTAGAAGGGGAGGTCCTCCGGCCCCCAGTACCCCATGGCCACG
This sequence comes from Acidimicrobiales bacterium, assembly GCA_035643555.1. Taxonomy (GTDB): domain Bacteria; phylum Actinomycetota; class Acidimicrobiia; order Acidimicrobiales; family JAJPHD01; genus DASQQH01. The sequence continues at coordinate 7,235 of DASQQH010000122.1, forward strand.
GGCCCACTGGCGGACCGGACGAAGCCGTCGTTGCGCCCCCCGTCGTCCTGGACGTGGCTGGCGACCCAGGTCTGGCTCGGCCGGCTCGCCAGCTGGCAGGTGGTGGGCATGGCGAAGGCGTGCTGGACCCGTCCGTCCGGGTACGGGTTGGTCGCCAGGGGCCTCCCACCGGGGCCGAGGGCGAAGCCGTCGACGCCAGGGCGGGACAGCATCCCCAGGTGGTTGTCGAAGGAGTGGTTCTCCATCATCAACACGATGATGTGGCGGAT
>DASQQH010000123.1:0-4339 GCA_035643555.1 Acidimicrobiales bacterium
TCCGAGACGGGAACCCGGAGCCCCTCCTTGGCCAGCACCGCATGGACCTGGGCTTTCATGCCGGCACGGATCGCCACCAGCTTGGCCCGGTACCTGTGCATTCCGGCGAACCCGGACACCCGTTCCGGCGGCGAATTCAAGTGGTGGCCGCGACAAGCTCGTCGAATCGTTCCGCCGGAGTATCCCATGTGAGGGTCTTGCGCGGGCGCTCGTTGAGGAGCGCAGCAATGCCGTCGAGGTCATCTTGGGAGTAGGTGGAGAGGTCGGTGCCCTTGGGCAGGAACTGGCGGACGAGTCCGTTCCAGTTCTCATTGCTCCCGCGCTGCCACGGCGAGTGAGGATCACAGAAGAAGACTGGGACGCCGGTGGCAACCTTGAACTCGGCGTGGGTAGCCATCTCCTTGCCCTGGTCCCAGGTGAGCGAGCGTGCAAGGTGGTTGGGCAGGCGCACGATGTTCGCTCCAACTGCCTGGGCGACGTGCTCGGCGGTGCGGTTCTCGAGCTTGATGAGCATGCCCAGACGCGTGGTGCGCTCCACCAGCGTGGCCACGGCGCTCAGTCCCTTCTCCCCGATGATGAGGTCCCCCTCCCAGTGGCCGGGCACGGCACGGTCATCGGCCTCTGGGGGGCGCTGTGAGATGTTGACCATCCCGACGATCTGGCCGCGTCCAGACGCCGTCCGGGTGCGAGGTCGGCGCCGGGCTCTTCCCGAGCGCAGGCAGGCGGCCAACTCCCTTCGCAGCTCGCCCTTGGCCTGGACGAAGATGGCCTGGTAGATCGCCTCGTGGGACACCCACCACTCTGGCTCCCCTGGGCGGTCTTTGCGGAGCCTCTGGGCGATCTGCTCGGGCGACCACTTCTTCGTGCGAAGCAGGCCTTGGACGTGTGCCCAGAGCCGGGGGCGCTCCTCGGTCCAGGCAACCTTGGGGCGGAGGGCGCTACCGGCTGCCCGCACCTCGGCCATGCCGGCTCGGTAGGCGGCCCGCCCGCCGTTCACCTTGATCTCGCGCCACACCGTCGATCGGTGTCGACCGATGCGATCGGCAATGGCCGTATTGGAGTCTCCCGCCTCGATGCCGACCCTGATCTCCTCGCGCTCTGCCACGCTCAACGCGCCGTCACGGCGCCTTCGTTCGGTGCCCATGGCGACACCGTGCACACCCGAGCGGTCGAGGGTGGTGGATGCTTCCTTCCCCGCTGCATCGTGGCTCGCGGCGGCGATGGCGGCCGCCACCTCCTCGGACGGAGGAGACTCCCCGGTTCGGCGGCGGCCCGGTCGTGGGACGCTGCGGCGCAGCAGTTTGCGCCTCACCACGTGGTCGGCGACCGTGGACCGCGCCACACCGGTCAGCCGCTCCGCCGTCTCGTAGCTCGCTCCCGCCACCACTATCTCGATCGCAGCCTCGAGCTGCACTGCGGTCCACCGGCCCGGCCGTCCCATCGAACACCTCCCAGCTCAGGAGATGTCGCGGTCACCCCTTGAGGCCGAGGGAGGTTTTCGTACACCGGTTCCGGACGAATCCGTACACCCGTTCTGGAGTTTCCGTACACCCTGGTCAGGGCCTCGGGTGATGCTGGCGTGAGGTGAGGGGGGCTCGGCACCCTACTTCGAGCTGTCACCACAACACTCGAAGAGGAGGGGTGCCGATGCCCCGGCCCCACACTGCCATGCGCAAGATCAGAGAGGTACTGCGGCTCCGCCACGGCGAGGGCCTGAGCATCCGCAGGATCGGCCAGTCCCTCGGGCTGCCCCACATGACCGTGGCCGACTGCCTGGGCCGGGCCGAGCGGGCCGGACTGTCCTGGCCCCTGCCCGAGGGCATGGCCGACGACTGCCTCGAGGCCCGCCTCTACGGCCCCGGGCGCCCGGCCGGGGCCTCCCGGCCGATGCCGGACTTCAAGGCGATCGACACCGAGCTGCGCCGTCCACACGTCACCTTGGCCCTCCTCTGGCTCGAGTACCGGGAGGCCCACCCGGCCGGCTACGCCTACAGCCAGTTCTGTGCCCTCTACCGGGCCCACAAGGCCCGGATGGACCTGCCCATGCGCCAGCGCCACAAGGCGGGCGAGGCCCTCTTCGTCGACTTCGCCGGCGCGACGATCCCGATCCACGACGAGCGAACCGGGCAGGTATGCTCCCGTGCCGAGCTCTTCGTGGCGGTCCTCGGGGCCTCGAACTACACCTACGCCGAGGCGCTCCCCTCCCAGAAGCTTCCCCATTTCATCGCCGCGCACGTGCACGCCTTTTCCTACTTCGGGGGCTGTCCGGCCATCGTGGTCCCCGACAACCTGAAATCTGGGGTGACGAGGCCGGACCGCTACGAGGCCGACCCGAATGCCACCTACCAGGACATGGCCAACCACTACGGGATCGCCATCATCCCGGCACGCCCGAGGCACCCCCGGGATAAGGCAAAGGCCGAAAATGGGGTGTTGTTAGCCGAACGCTGGATCATCGCCCGGCTTCGCAACGAGAGATTCTCCTCCATCGCCCAGGCGAACGAGGCGATTGCAAGGCTCCTCATCTGGTTGAACGACCGGCCCTTCAAGAAGCTCGACGGGTCGCGACACTCGGTCTTTGTCGAACTCGAGGCCCCCGCCCTTCGGGGCCTCCCCGAGGCGGCCTACGAGCTCGCCCGGTTCCGGAAGGCCCGGGTGAGCATCGACTACCACGTCGAGGTACGCGACGACCGCCACTTCTACTCGGTCCCCTACCGCCTGGTCGGGGAGATGGTCGAGTTGCGCCTCACCCCAGGGGTGGTCGAGGTCTTCCACAACGGCCACCGGGTTGCCTCCCACCTGCGCCGGCACCGCTCCGGCCACACCACCGATCCGGCCCACATGCCCGAGTCCCACCGCCGCCATGCCGAATGGACCCCGTCTCGGATCCTGTCCTGGGCGGCCCGGTCGGGGCCAAACACCAGGGCCGTCGCCGAGGAGATCCTCGCCCGTCGACCCCACCCCGAGCAGGGCTACCGCAGCTGTCTTGGCATCATCCGCCTGGCCGATCGCTACGGGCCGGACCGGGTCGAGGCCGCCTGTGGGCGGGCGGCTTTCCTCCATGCCTACAGCTACCGCTCCGTGCGCTCGATCCTCCAGACCGGCCTCGACAAGGTTCCCCTCGAGAAGCCCCGCCCCGTTGGCCACCACCGCCACGACAACCTGCGAGAGGAGGCCGAGTTCTCCTGAACCCAGCTCACCCGCACCGAGACCTAGTGCATACGTACAAGGAGACAAGATCCGTGTTGATCAACCAGACCATCGAGGCCCTGCATACCCTGAGGCTGGATGCCATGGCCGAGGCCTTGGGCCGCCAGTGCGAGGGGGCCGAGTACGCCCAGTTGAGCTTCGAGGAACGCCTGTCGATGCTCATCGACACCGAGGTCGCCGCCCGGGAGAACCGCCGCCTGGCGCGCTACTTCAAACAGGCACATCTGCGCGCCGACGCCATGATCGAAGACGTCGACTTCACCCACCGGCGGGGCCTTGAGCGAGGGGAGCTTCTCTCCCTCGCCGAATGTGCCTGGGTGCGATCCCACCACAATGTCGCCATCGTGGGGGCGACCGGGTTGGGCAAGACCTACCTCGCCTGCGCGCTCGCCGGGGCGGCGATCCGGCGGGGACACTCCGCCCTCTACCTGCGGGCGCCGCGCATGTTGGACGAGCTCGCCATCGCCCGGGCCGACGGGCGCTTTTCCCGGCTCCTCTCGTCCTGGGCCCGGGTCGAGGTGCTCCTGATCGACGACTACCTGCTCAGGCCCTTGAGCGTCGAGCAGGCAGCAGACACCTTGGAGCTTATCGAGGAGCGCGCCGGACGCCGGGCCACGGTCTTCACGAGCCAGCTCCCGGTCTCGGCCTGGCACGAGGCGATGGGGGACCCCACCCTTGCCGACGCCCTGGCCGACCGCATCCTCACCCAGCTGCACCGCATCGAGCTCTCCGGGCGCTCCATGCGCCGCAGAGACACCCCCCAGGGCGAGGTCGCCGACGCCGGCGAGCCCCCGGCGACAGGGCGGCGCCAGCGGCGTCGCTCGACCACCACCTGAGCCCGGACGGCTCCGGAAGTGTCACTCGCCCGGGGCCTCGTGCAAGATGGTTCTCCACCTGTTCCACCACGACAACGAAGGGAGACGAGGAGGGCGGAGTCCTCACCTCGACCCGCTGCACCGACCCTGACCGGGCGCGCTGCCGGGACTGTACGGAAACTCCGGAACCGGTGTACGGATTGGCCGGAATCCTCACCCACAACCTGGTCATCACCGGGGCAACGGGTTGTGGGAAGTCCTTCCTTGCCTGCGCCCTCGCCCACGCCGCCATCCGAGAAGGCCACACCGCCATG
>DASQQH010000124.1:0-5342 GCA_035643555.1 Acidimicrobiales bacterium
TCGGGCGCCGGGGCCGGGGGCTCGGGCACCCGGGGAGGGCCCGGCGGCTCCTGAGGGGGAACGGCCGGGACGGCGACCGGCCCCGGGCAGCAGGGGTCCCCCGCCGGGGAAGGCGGCCTGGCCGTCCCACCCCGGTCCCCCTGGGCGATGACACCCGGGGCCGGGCGGGGCGGCCCGTTGTCGGGACGAGCGCCTGCTCGGCGGCCGCCGGGCGACGGCGAGCGCCGTGGCCCCGAGGAGTGCGCCCGAGGGGTCACAAGGTCCACCGGGTGGCGCCGCCCGGCTCGGTGGTGGCGACCGCGTAGACGTCATCGGGTCGGAACTCGTAGACGAACCACGGCGGCGGGCCGGCGCTCGGGGCGCTGTAGTCGTGGGTGAAGCCGCCGCCGGCCACCGTTGGCGCCCAGCCCCCCTCCGCGAACACCTGGGCCAGGCGTCCCAGGACCTCGTCGTCGGTGACGCGGACGGCCCGGCCCTCGAGGGCCACGTCGTAGCCGATGAGGGCCACGCCGAAGGCGCAGCGCGGGTCGCGCTCGATGTTGCGGATCTTGCGCGACCGGGGACCGCCGCAGAAGTAGTAGCGGCCGTCCACCCAGAAGGCACCGACGGCGGTCATGTGGGGCCTGCCGTCGGCGTCGATCGTCGACAACCAGAAGCTGTGGTGATCGGGGCCGCCGGTGCCGGGTCCCTGGGTCACCCCGGCCGCCAGGGTCCGGCGCACCGCCGCCCAGTCGAGGGGGTCCAGGTCGTAGAGGTCGGCCAGGTTCTTGGCTCGTGGTTCGAGAGCGCCCATGCCACTACTGACCCCGGACGGCGGTGGCGGTCATCGGTCGGCCGGGGCCCCCTCGGTGCGCCAGCCACCGTGGGGTCGGCGCGGCCGCTGCTTGCGGGCCGGGGCCTCGCCCGGACCTCGGGCGACGCCGCGACCCCGTGCTCGCCGAGGCTCCGTCGCCCTGGACCGGCGTCCCAGCCCGCCAGGCCGGTCGCTCCGCGCCGTGGATGGCACCTGGCCAGGGCCGGGGCGCAGCCCCCCGAGGGGTTCCCCGGCCGTAAGCGGGCCCCCCGGTCCGCAGGCGCCCGAGTGTCGACCCACGACGACGTCACAACGGGGGGGACCGAGACGTCATGGTGGCATGCAGCGAGTGGGCAGAGACGATGTGGTGGTGATCGGGGCCGGGCTGGCCGGGCTGACCGCAGCGGCGACGGCGGCCAGGGGGGGAGCGTCGGTGGTGGTCCTGGAGGCACACGGTGCGGGTGGCCGGGCCCGGACCGACGAGCGTGGCGGCTTCTTGATGAACCAGGGGCCCCGCGCCCTGTACCGGGGCGGCCCGGCATGGAGGACCCTGGCCGAGCTGAAGGTGGGACACCGGGGCCACAGCCCGCCACTGCGGGGTCTGCGGGGCCTCCGTGGCGGGGGCCTGGTGCCCCTGCTGCGCACCGGCGTGGTGGCGTCGCTGGCACCGAGGCTCCTGGCGGCCTCACCTGCGGGGTGGGCCGGCCACAGCGCCGAGGACTGGGTGGCGTCCCTGGGGGCGTCGCCCGAGGTGGCCGGGGCGGCCCGGGCGCTCATCCGGGTCGCCACCTACGTGGCGGATCTCGAGGCCCTCCCGGCCGGCCTGGCCCTGGCCCAGCTCCGCACCGCCCTTGGACGGGGCGTGTCCTACCTGGACGGCGGGTGGCGGACCCTCGTCGACGGGCTCTCGGCCGCGGCGTGCGGCGCGGGGGCGGTCATCGAGCCCCGGCAGGCCGTCTCGGGGATCCATGGCACGGCGGGGGACTGGGAGGTGTCCCTGGCAGGAGGGGGGACCCGTCGCGCCGCGGCGGTCGTGGTGGCTGCCGGCGGGCCGGTCGCGACGCGCAGGCTGCTGCCCGTCGACCCCGGCTGGGGAGCTCTCGGCCCCGAGGTGACCGCCGCGTGCTTGGATGTGGGGGTGGCAGGTCACCGGCCCCCGGTCGTGTTCGGGCTGGACCGCCCCCTGTATCTGTCGCCGCACGCCCCACCGGGGAACCTGGCGCCCGCGGGGGCGTCGCTCGTGCACGTCCTGCGGTACGGGGCCGGCGACGCCCGCGGCGATCGCCGTGAGCTACGCGACCTGGCCCGGGTCGCCGGCGTGGACGACGAACGGGTGGTCCAGGAGCGGTTCCTCGCCCGGATGGTGGTCTCCCACCTGCTCCCGACACCGGCCCAGGGGCTGGCCGGCCGGCCGGGCGTCGCCGTGGAGGGTGCTCCGGGGGTCCTCGTGGCCGGGGACTGGGTCGGGCCGTCGGGCTGGCTGGCGGACGCGGCCGTGGCGAGCGGTCGCCGGGCCGGGCTGCTCGCGGCCCAGGCCGCAGCGCGGACCTCCGCCGTCGGGGCACACCGGGTCGCATGACCCGGGTGGACACCGACGGGGGGCGGGACCACTTCGAGGCGGCGCGGCCCCGCCTCGCCGGGCTGGCCTACCGGATCACCGGCTCGGTCGCCGACGCCGAGGACGTGGTGCAGGACGCCTGGCTGCGCTGGGCCGCAGCCGACCCGGCGGGCATCGCCAATCCCGCCGGCTGGCTCACGACCGTCACCTCCCGCCTGGCCCTCGACCGGCTGCGGGCCCAGCGCCGGCGCCGGGAGGCGTACGTCGGCCCCTGGCTGCCCGATCCGGTGGCCACCGAGGCCTCCCCCGAGGAGACGGCCGAGCTCGCCGAGTCGCTCACCGTGGCGTTCCTGGTGATGATGGACCGGCTGGGCCCGGCGGAGCGGGTGGCGTTCCTCCTGGGCGACGTGTTCGGCGAGCCGTACCCGGTCATCGCCGACGTGCTCGACAAGACCGAGGACGCCTGCCGCCAGCTGGTCTCGCGCGCCAGGCGCAAGGTGCGGCGCGACCAGCACCCGGCACCATCGGCGCAGTCGGCGCCGGCCTCGGTCGAGCTGCTCGGTGAGCTCATGGCCGCGGTCCTCGCCGGCGACGAGGACCGGGCGGTCGGCCTCCTCGACCCCGACGTGGTCCTGGTGTCCGACGCCGGGCCGTCCCGGCGTGCGGCCCGCTATCCCGTGGTCGGCGCCAAACGGGTGCACCGACTGCTGACCGGCGGGTGGCGGCTCTTCGGGTTCACCTCCCGCCCCCACCCGTCGCAGTTCCCCCCGGCGCGTATCGCCACGGTCAACTCGGTCCCCTCGATGGTGCTCGACTGGGCTGGGGGGCCGGTGGTCATCACGGCCGACGTGGACGCCGGCCGCATCGTCGCCATCTGGGTACGGCTCAATCCCGACAAGACCGCCAGGCTCGGCGATCCCCTCCCGCTGGCCTGACCTGTCGCCCCGGCGAGGGCTCGCCAGCCCTCGACCTCTCCGTGGTGGGGCCCGCCCGGGACCCGGGCATCCGCCCGGCGGCGACGGCCGCCGCCGGGTGGTGGCCCAACCCGCAGCCCACGGGGTCTGTACCATCCCGTCGTGCCCCGCACGGACACGGCGTCCCGTGTGATCCGCGCCCCACCCGAGCGGGTCTACGCCGCCCTCGTCGATCCCGAGGCCCTTGCGACCTGGCTCCCGCCGGGGGGGATGGCCGCCACGTTCGAGCGGTTCGATCCCCGCCCGGGCGGGTCCTATCGACTGGTGCTGGCCTACACCGACACCGCTGCTCCGGCGGGCAAGACCACGCCGACCGCCGACGTCATCGAGGGCCGCTTCGTCGACCTCGTTCCCGGTGCGCGGGTGGTCCAGGCGGTTGCCTTCGTCTCGGACGACCCCGCCTACACGGCCACGATGACCATGACCTGGGAGGTGAGGGCGGTCGAGGGGGGAACCCGCCTCGACATCACCGCCGACAACGTTCCCGATGCCGTCTCCGCGGAGGACCATGCCGAAGGCATGGCCTCCTCGCTGGGCAAGCTCGCTTCCTACCTCGAGCGATAGCGGGCACCGATCGACCACGACGCCGCCGTCGGGGCCGACCCGGCCACCCCGGTCCGCCCGCGGCGTCGTCCCCGACGGGGCGGTCGCGGTGGCCACGTGGGCCCCTCGTCGGCCGCCGCCCGGGCGACCCAGCCCCGCTCGGGGCCTCGCCGGCCTCGGGAGCTGGGGATCCAGGGGCCGGGGCGGCGGTCCAGGCGGACGATTGCCCGTGGTGGGGAGGTCGACCGCCATCGGTGGGACCGGAGGCGCCGAGGGGCGCCGGGGGGTAGGGCGGGAATGGACCCGCGACGGGTGTGGTTGGGACGGTATACCCATAGGGGTATAAGTTGCCAGGAGGTCACCATGGTCCCGGAGATCGACAGCCGGGCTGCAGGGGCCGGAGCGCCCCAGGGCGTCCACATCGTCCCCATCGACACCCCCGGCCTCGGGGACCGGTCGTATCTCGTGCACGACGGCAGGGTGGCGTTCGTCGTCGATCCGCAGCGGGACATCGATCGGGTCCTCGGCCTCGCCGGGCGGCTGGGCGTCGAGGTGACCGACGTCTTCGAGACCCACGTCCACAACGACTACGTCACCGGGGGCTACGCCCTGGCGGGGGTGACGGGCGCCACGTACCACCTCAACGCCGACGACGCGGTCAGCTTCGAGCGCCACGGCGTCACCGACGGCGACGAGATCGAGATCTCCGCGGCGCTCACCGTCAGGGTCCTGGCCACCCCCGGGCACACCTTCACGCACCTGTCGTACGTGGTGGCGTCAGAAGGTCGGGCCATCGGGGTCTTCACCGGGGGGTCGCTGCTCCACGGCGCCACCGGGCGCCCGGACCTGCTCGGTCCGGGCAACACCGACGCCCTGGTGCGGGCGCAGTACCGCTCGGTCCACCGCCTGGCGATCGCGCTCCCCGACGAGGCGGCGGTGTTCCCCACCCACGGGTTCAACAGCTTCTGCGCCGCGACCCGGGCGGAGCGGACCTCCTCCACGATCGGCGACGAGAAGCGGGGTAATCCTGCCCTGGCCCACCAGGAGCGGCGCTTCGTGGAGGACCTGCTGGCCGGCCTGGACGCCTACCCCGCGTACTACGGCCACATGGCGCCGGCCAACACCGCGGGGCCCCCTGCCCCGGACCTGTCCCCGCCGACCTCCGCCGACGCCGACGACCTCCGCCGACGCCTCGACGACCGCGAGTGGGTCGTCGACCTGCGCAGCCGCACGGCGTTCGCCGCGGGACACGTGCCGGGCACCTACAGCTTCGGGTTGGACGGCTCATTCGCCACCTACCTGGGCTGGCTCATCCCGTGGGGCACGCCGCTCACCCTCGTCGGCGACACCCGGGAGCAGGTGGCCGAGGCCCAGCGCGAGCTGGTGCGCATCGGCATCGACCGCGCAGCGTCCGCCGCCAGCGGAGATCCGCATGCCTGGTCCGGCGGAGCGTCGCTCGAGCGGCTGGAGAGCA
>DASQQH010000125.1:0-3839 GCA_035643555.1 Acidimicrobiales bacterium
AGACATCCGCCCGGGTCCTCTGTGACCGCCGGAGGACCAGACCCCCGGCGGTCAAGGATCAGGTGCGTGCGACCTGTACCGGAGGGCCGACACGACGAGGACCACGCTGCACAGGTCGGAGGAGGCCCTCATCCCACCGGCGGGGAGTGCAACCTGATCGTCGTGGACCTGCCTCCGGGGACGCCGCGATCCGGTTCGTGGTGAGCTGGACGGGCTCGGTTCGCCTGGGTCTGGGGGAGACCGTTGCGGTCGGACTCGCCCGACCCCAGAGAGCGTGGGTCCTCGATGATCCTCCCACAGGGGGAGCTTCACCGCCGTGGTGCACCCCGGGCCGGGGTGCCCGGAGGGGAACGCGGCGTGGGTCACGCCGGCGGTTGTGTGCCCGCCCCTCAGGCGGCGGGCGCCCCGAGCGCGTCGAGGGTGGCCATGGTGCCGGGGTCGAGTCGGAGCTGGGCGGTGTCCACGTTCTCGGCGAGATGGTGGGGATCCGAGGTGCCGGGGATCAACAGGACGTGCTCGTCGTGGGCCAGGAGCCAGGCCAGCCCGACCTGTGCCGGGGTGGCGCCGAGCCGGGCCCCACTGTCGATGACGGTGGGGTGCTCTGCCACCTTGGGCATGCCGGGGAAGGCGCTGCCGAGGGGGAAATAGGGCACCCACGCCACGCCGTGCTCGGCGCAGAGCTCCAGCAGGGGTTCGCCCGAGCGGTCGAGCACGCTGTAGGGGTTCTGCACACAGACGATGCCGAGCGGCAGCGCTCGGCGCAGCTGCGCCAGGGTCACCGAGCTCACCCCGATCGCGCCGATCTTGCCCTCGTCCCGGAGCGCCGCCATCTCGGCCAGCTGGCTGTCCAGGTCGACGTGCTGCTCCGGGGGCAGCTCGTGGCCGTCGTCGGGGTTGATCACCCGCAGGTTGACCACGTCCACCTGCTCCACCACGAGGCTCGCCAGGTTGGCCTCGACACCGGCCCGCAGCTCCTCGGGCCGCTGCGCGGGGACGAACCCGCCCTCGTCGTCACGCCGGGCGCCCACCTTGCTCACGATCACCAGGTCCTCCGGGTAGGGGTGCAGGGCGTCCCGGATCAACTCGTTGGCAACGCTGCGGCCGTAGAAGTCGGCGGTGTCGATGTGGTTGATCCCCAGCTCGACGGTGCGGCGGAGGACGGCGAGCGCCTGGTCCCGGTCGGCGGGCGGCCCCCAGACGCCGGGCCCGGGAAGCTGCATGGCCCCGAAGCCGACGCGAGCCACCTCGCGCCCGGCGAGGGTGAACGTACCGGCGGCGCGAGCAGGGACACCATCGGGGGTCTCGCCTGGCTGCGACATGGCGCTCCTTGGGGTCGGCGGCACGAACCGGAGGCGGGTGTCGCTCCGGTCGACAACCTACTGGTCCGAGGGAACCGGGGGACCGCCGCCGCGCCACGGGCCAGCGCGAGGATCGCTCCCGCCCGGACCTCGGGCCAGCGGTCGGCCAGGCCCGCGCCGGGCAGGGGCCTGGCGGCGGGCCCACACCTTGATGGCTGGGATCTCGGCCCCCTGCCACACCTCAGGGCGCCGCCAACCGGGCAGCCTCCCCAGCCTCGCCGGCCTCGGCGTGGCCCTCGATGACGGACAGGGGCGGGGCTGTCAGCCGGCGCGCCCACCAGCGACGGCCCGCCCTGCAGCCGAGGGGCCTGGCACCCTGGGGTCCTCGTCATGGCTGCGACGGCGCTTACGGTCGCGGCGCTCGACCCGGGAGGGGGAGGCCACCAAGGCCCCCCCCGGGGGGACCTGGCGCCCGGCCATCGACGACGGCGAGATCCGACGGGCTGGCGGGCTGGCCCGGGTCGTCGGCCTGGCTCAGGGCGGGCCGGCCGTGGTCCTCTGCCGCCTGCTCGGCCTGGCGCCGGCCCCGTCTGGCGTAGGCGACGTTCCAGGCCCCGACGAGGGCGAAGACCGCCAGGGGCAGGACGTTCGAGGTGGTCTTGGCGGTGCCGACCGACGCGCGCTCGATGATCGCCAGCTGGAGGGCGGCTTCGGCCAGGAAGGCCAGGCCCCATACCACCGTGGTGACCCGCATGGCGTGGCGGAACCCGGGATAACGCCAGAGCGCGGCGAACTCCCTGCCCTTGGCGGTCTCGGGGCCCATCCCCTCGAGGGCGAAGCGGAACATGAGCGGCCGCCGCCACAGCAGCGACGCCAGGCACACACCACCGAAGACCGCCGTGCCCACCACACCGTCGAGGAGCACCAGCCGGGCCTGGCCGCTCACCAGGCCCACCACCGCCCCCACCACGATCCCGGCCAGGACCAGAACCCCGAGGGCGTCCAGGCGCCGCCGCCGCCAGGCCCCGAGCGCTATCCCCAGGGCGGGAGGCACCCCGCTGGCCACGAGCGCCGGGACCTGTGGGGCGCCGGCCGAGCGAAGCGAGTAGTAGATGGCCAGTGGGGCGGCCACGTCGCAGAGCAGGAGGGGCGCCAGGGACCGCAGCTGGCCGCCCCGGGACTCCCTAGCCATCGGCCTGGTGGGTCCGGACCAGTCGCTTGAGGGCGGCCAGCTCGGCCCGGAAGGCCCGCCTGCCGGCGGGGGTGATCGACACCCAGGTGCGGGGCCGGGACCCCGACGTGTCCCGCTGGGACCTCACATAGCCCGCCTCGGCGAGGACGGCCAGGTGGCGGTTGAGGTTGCCGTCGGAGAGCTCGAGCAGCTGGCGGAGGTAGGTGAACTCGGCGTGGTGGGCCTCCACCAGCACCGATAGCAGGCCGAGGCGCACCCGCTGGTGGACGACGTCGTCGAGGGCGGTGGACGGATGGCCGTCGTCGGCCGGGTCTCCGTCGGGCACCTGGTCCCCGACCGCCCCCTGCTCCCCGGGCCCCTCGCCCCCCACCCGTTGGGTCTGTCTGGTCACGCCCACCACCTCGGCAGCGGCAGACGGGGGGCCGACCACCAGGCCGCCGCGCACAGCCAGGCGGCAGCGCCCAGGAGGACGGCGCCGGCTGCCAGGTCGACCTCCACCCCGGGCGCCGGCGTGAGCAGGGAGGTGAGGGCGGCCACGATCAGGGCCGCGCCGACCAGGCCGATCCCCAGGTCGGCGCCGAGGGCCCCGAATCCCAGGTACACCACCCCCACGACCACCCAAGCGAGGGCGGCCTTGAACGGCCCCGGGCCGAGGGCCACGACGGCGGCGATCCCGGCCGCCATCGCGGCCGAGCCGAGGGCAAAGACCCGCCAGTCGTCGTAGGCGCCCAGCCTGTAGCCCCGGCGCCGGTAGTGCCGCTCCACCAGCGCCGCCCCTGCCAGGCCGGCCACGACCCACCACAGACCCAGCCAGGCCGGGGCGAGGGCCTGCACCGTCCCGGCACCCAGGGCGGCGGCGCCGTAGTATGCCATCGGGTAGGTGAAGGAGCGCAGCGTCCGGCGCGTCAGCCGGCGCACGCCCCGCACCTCGTCCAGCGTCTCGGCCGCCTGGCTGGGATCCATGCGCCCACCCTACGCGATTGTACTTTGCACTGCAAAGCTCTTTCGCACCGCCCCTGTTCCGGTTCCGGGGCACGGTGCACAACCCCGTTGTCGACCATCGGCGATGGCGGTGTGGGCTGCGGACAGGGACCGGGGGAGCAGGCGGGCCCGCCGACCGCAGGCATCGTCGCGACGCCAGCGACCGGGCGGGGCCCTGCCGCGGGCGGTGGCCGGGCTCTGTTCTGTGATCTGCGCGCCGGCCTTCCAGGGGGCGGGTGGCGCTGTGCTACCCCAGGGGCTAACGCTCCACGTGAGCGTTAGCCAGGCCAGGCGTTCCCGCCCGCCCCCGCCGGGCCGTCCCGATCCCCCAGCTCACCTGGGGGTGTTCCGAGCGGCTCGGCGAGGTT
>DASQQH010000126.1:0-2084 GCA_035643555.1 Acidimicrobiales bacterium
GCCGGTGCTGGCCGGCGCCCAGGGCGTGGCCCGGCACCGGGCCGCCGTGGTCGCCACGGCCGAGGGGGCCTCCCGGCGGGAGACGGTGGCGACCGGGGCCGGGGCGGCCCGGTGAGTGCCGACCCCCCGCCGGTGGGCCCGGTGGCCCTGGTCGGGGGCGGCGAGTGGCAGGAGGGCTGCAGCTTCGACGCCGAGCTCCTGGCTCGTGCCGGCGGGGTGATGCTGGTGCTGCCGACGGGCGCCGCCTACCAGCGTCCGGACCGAGCCGTGGCCCGGGCCGAACGGTGGTTCGCCGCCCTTGGGGGCACGGCCCGGCCGCTCCCCGTCCTCACCCGGGCCGACGCCCAGGACCGGGCCACCGCGGCGACGGTGGCGGCCGGTCGGGGCATCTATCTGGCCGGGGGCTCGCCCCTGCACTTGCGCTCGGTCCTCAAGGCCACCCCGGTGTGGGAGGCGATCCGCCGGGCCTGGCTCGCCGGGGCGGTCGTGGCCGGGTCGTCGGCCGGGGCGATGGTCCTCACCGACCCCATGGTCGACCCCCGCGGCGGGGCCCTCACCCTGGGTCTGGGCCTGGTCGAACACCTCGCCGTGGTGCCCGAGTTCCGCGGCTGGGACGCCGACCAGATCCACCGGACCCTCGCCCTGGCCGCCCCCGGGCTGCCCGTGGTCGGCATCGAGGAGCGCACCGCCCTCCTCCGGGAGCCCGACGGCACCTGGCGGCATCTGGGGGCGGGGCAGGTCAGCGTCGTGGTGGACGGCGGGGTGGGCGGCCTGGAGGACCTTCCCCGCTGAGGCCGTGGGATCCCCGGGTGGGACCCCCCCGGCCTCAGTCGCGCTCGGTGATGGTGACCGCCTCGATGGTGGGCTTCCCCTTCGGCTTGCCCGAGCTGCTGCCCAGGGCGTCGAGGGTGGCGACAACGTCCAGCCCGGCCACGACCTTGCCGAACAGCGAGTACTGGGGGGGCAGGCTGGTGCCGTCACGGCCGCTGATCACGAAGAACTGGCTGCCGTTGGTGTCCGGTCCGGCGTTGGCCATGGCCAGGGACCCCACCTCGTAGCGGCCGGGTGGCGGTAGCTCGTCGGGGAAGGTGTAGCCCGGTCCGCCACGCCCGTTGCCCTTGGGGTCCCCACCCTGGATGACGAAGCCGGGGATGATCCGGTGGAACCGGATCCCGTCGAAGTAGTGGTATCTGGCCAGGACCACGAAGTTGTTGACCGTCCGGGGGGCGGCCACGGGGTCGAGGGCGATGGTCAAGGTCCCCTCCGAGGTCACCATCTGCGCCTCGTAACGCTGGTCGGGGTCGATGCACATGGGGGGCGGCCCGTCGAAGCGCTGGCGCTTGGGACTGGAGCCGTCGGGGGCTGGACACTCGGTGGGCACAGACTGGCTCCTTGCTCTCGGTCGCCGTCGGGGCTGGTGGCGATGGGCAACGGCCCCGCTGGGACCGGTGCGCGTCAGCCGGGAGAGATGGTCACCGACCGCATCTTGTGGACCACCTTCGGATAGCCGTGGGGTTGCGGCCCTCCGTCGGCGGCAATCCTGTTTACCACCTTCATGCCGGAGGTGACGTGCCCGAGGACGGTGTAGTCGGGGGGCAGGCTGGTGCCCTGGGGTCCGACGATGACGAAGAACTGGGCCCCGGCGGTGCCGGCCGGGGCCGACCCGGTCTTGGCCATGGCCACGGTGCCGACCTGGTAGGTGCCCGCCTTGGGCACCGTTCCCCGGACGGTGTAGCCGGGCCCCTGGGGACCCGTCGGGCTCGGGTTGGCCCTGGTGGGGGGGTGGAGGTCGCCGCCCTGGACCACGAAGCCGGGGATGACCCGGTCGAAGGTCAGGTCCCGGTAGTAGTGGTAGCGGGCCAGGTAGACGAAGCTGTTGACCACCTCGGGGTTCCCCCGGGCCAGGCCGATGGTGAAGGTCCCCACGTCGGTGGCCACCTTGGCCGAGTAGGCGGTGTGGGCCGCGGTGCAGGTGGGGGGTGGCTGGGTGAAGGCCGTCCGCCGGGGAGCGGTCCCGTTGGGCGCCGGGCAGGGGGCGGCGGCGGTCGCATGGGTGGGGCCGGTCTGGCGGGTGAACACGTACA
>DASQQH010000127.1:0-5451 GCA_035643555.1 Acidimicrobiales bacterium
TAGCGGTGCCCCCCCTCGTGAGCTGGTGGCGCGTCAGCGGGTGACGTGGCCCCCCCGGCCCCGGGCGGCGGTGGCCGAGGGGTCCTGGTCCCCCTGGGAGCCCGCCGGGCCATCGTCCCCGGTGGGGAGGCCGGCCCGCTCGTCGACACCGTCGGCGGGGGGCTCGGGGCCCCGGGCGGCGCCGTCGGGCCCGGCCCCCCGGTCCCGCCCCGGGCGCATCCGGTCCGGGACGACCCGCATGGACAGGTAGGCCAGGGCCCCGACCGGGATCGGCAGCCAGAAGTTGACCAGGCGGTAGGAGATGACCCCCAGGATGGCGATGCCCCGGGGGGTGCCGAACCCCACCAGCATGGGGATCATCACCCCCTCGACCACCCCGAGGCCACCGGGGGTGATGGGGATGGAGGCCAGCACGTTGGCCAGGCCGAAGGTCACCAGCAGGACGTCCGGGCTGGTGGCGTGGTGGAAGGCCAGCAGGAACACCCACAGGGACGCGGCGTCGAGGAGCCAGTTGGCCGTCGCCCAGCCCACGGCCCGCAGCAGCAGCCGACGGTCGCTCGCCAGCTCCCGAAGCCGGGAGGCCAACCGGCGGACGGTGGCGGTGACCACCTCCTCCTTGACGTAGGGCAGGCGGTGGGCCACCGCCTGGAGCACGGTGGCGGCGTGCTCCTCGCCCCTGGTGAGCAGGAAGACCAGGGCGCCGAAGGCGGCGAAGACGACGACCCCGATGAAGGCCGCGGTGCCGTACAGGGGGTTGAAGCCCCGGAGGGGGATGGAGACGAGCAGGGCCAGCCACAACAGGAGGTTGAGGACCAGGGCCGAGCCGAGGCCCTGGGTGGCCATCCCGAAGGCGGCGTCGGGACCCCGGACGCCGGCCTCGGTGAGCAGTCGGTAGCTGACGCCGGTGCCCCCCGCGGTCCCCCCGGGGAGGACGTGGCTGGCGGCCAGGCTGGACAGGTCGATGCGCAGGAGCTGGAACAGCGGTGGCGACCCGCGGGGCAGCACGGCCCTGGTCAGGGCGGCGTAGGCCACCAGCGCGGCCGCCTCGAGCACCACCCCGAGGGCGGCGTAGCCCAGGTTGATCCCCCCGATGAGGGTGAGGTCACGGTTGGCCCCGGCCAGCTGGGGGAGGACCAGGTACTCGATGACCAGGGCCACCACGAACAGGGCGACACCCCGGCGGAGCGACTTCTTGAGGAAGGTCCGGTGCCGCTGGTGCAGGCGTCGGTCCGGCCGCCACCACGGGATGCGTCCCTGCCCGGTCCCTCCCCGGGCCGCCCCGGTGTCCTCCGGGGCCGCTCCCGGCCCGGTGGTGGACGCCGGGCCGGGAGCCTCGTTCTCTCCCGCCGGGGCGGGGTCCCGTCCGCCGCCGGAGGCGCCGGGCTGGTGGGTCACCGGCCTCCCACGGGGTCGAAGGCGACGTCCTCGGTCACCCCTCCATGCTGGCAGACCGCCGGGCGCTGCACGCTACCTGGTCGGCGCCCCACCTGGGGTGGGGCCCGGCTGGGTAGATTAGAGGGAGGACAACGACGTCTGCGGTGGAAGGAGCCCAACAATGGGGTTGGGAGAAGCCGGGGGGCAATCGGGTGGCCAGGACGGGCGACGGGTGGCGGCACTCGAGGAGGTGGTCGCCCTGGTCGGCGGGGGGAGCGACCGACCGGTGCCCGGGACCGGGGCGGCGCCGGCCACCCCACCCCAGGTGGTCGCCGACTTCCTCGCCGCGTACTACCGACGGGCACCCATCGACGACCTGGTGGCCACGCCCGCCACGACCCTCGTCGGTGCGGCGCTCTCCCACTGGGAGCTGGCACAGGGTCGACCGCCGGGGGAGCCCAGGGTGGCGGTGCGTACCCCCCGGGAGGCGGCGGACGGCTGGGAGACGGGCCACAGCGTGGTCGAGGTGGTCGATGACGACCTTCCCTTCCTGGTCGACTCGGTCCGGATGGCCCTGAGCCGCAAGGGCCTGGGGATGCACCTGATGGTCCACCCCGTCCTGCGGGTGCGCCGCGACGGCGCAGGCCGGATCGTGGACGTCGGCGAGTACGAGGGTCCCGAGGGCGGGGACCCGGGGGACGGGTCGGTGGTGGAGTCGTTCATCCACGTGGAGGTGGACCGCCAGAGCGATCCCGGCGTCCTCGCCGATGTGGAGGCCGAGCTCCGCCGGGTGGAGCGCGACGTGCGGGCGGCGGCCGAGGACTGGCCGGCGATGCTCGACGCCCTGGAGCAGACCGTGGTCGACCTGGAGTCCGGGCGGTGCCCGGAGGACCGGGCCGAGGTGGACGAGGCGGCGGGCTTCCTGCGCTGGGCCGCCGCCGGGCACCTGACCTTCCTGGGCTGTCGGGACTACGACCTCTCGTGGCGGGGCGACGACCCCGAGCTGCACCCCGTGCCGGGGACCGGGCTGGGGATCCTGGGCGATCTCGACGGCGGCCCGGAGGAGGGGTGGCGCCTCCCCGACAAGAGCGCCGACGACCCGGGGGTGGTGGTGCTGACCAAGGCGGCGGCGAGGTCCACCGTCCACCGCCCCGCCCACCTGGACCAGGTGTCGGTCACCCGCTACGACCGGGCGGGCCAGGTGGTGGGGGAGCGCCGGTTCCTCGGGCTGTACACCCCCGTGGTCTACGAGACCCACCCCGCCGAGATCCCGGTGGTGCGCCGCAAGGTGACCGCCGTGGTCGACCGGGCCGGGTTCCCCCCGGGCAGCCACAGCGGGCGTGAGCTGCGGTCGGTCCTCGAGACCTACCCCCGGGACGAGCTGTTCGAGATCGCCACCGACGAGCTGTTCGACATCGCCATGGGGATCTGCGACCTCCAGGAGCGCCAGCAGGTCCGCCTGTTCACCCGCCGGGACCGCTACGGGCGGTTCGTGTCGTGCCTGGTGTTCGTGCCCCGGGAGCCCCTGGACACCGAGACCGAGCGGACCCTGGTCCAGGTGCTGGTGGAGGCCTTCGGGGGCCGGGGGGCGGAGTCCCAGATCCGCCTGTCTGAGTCGGTGCTCGCCCGCCTGCACGTGCTGATCTCCCTGGGGGCCGAGGACGGGGGCCAGCCCCCCCCGGCCCGGGTGGACCTGGGGGCGGTGGAGGCGTCCCTGGCCCGGGTGGTGCGGAGCTGGGCCCGGGATCTCACCGACGCCCTGGTGGGCGAGCTGGGCGAGGACGAGGGCCTCGCCCTGGCCCGCCGGTACGAGGGGGCCTTCCCCCGTGGCTACCAGGTGGACTTCGACGCCCGCAGCGGGGTGGCCGACCTGCGCCGCCTGGAGGCGCTGGATCCCGCCGGCGACCTCGACATCAACCTGTACCGGCCGCTGCAGGCGGCGCCGGGGACGGCCCGGGTGAAGCTGTACCGCGCCGGGGGTCCCCTGCCGGTGTCCCGCCTGCTGCCCCTGCTGGAGCACCTGGGGGTGGAGGTGGTCGACGAGCGCCCCTACGAGATCCGCCCCGGGGGCTCCCCCAGCCGGTGGGTCTACGACTTCGGCGTGCGGGCGGAGCGGGTGAGCCAGCTGGCGGGCGACGAGGCCCGGGACCGGTTCCATCGGGCCTTCCTGGCGGTCTGGGACGGCCGGGCCGAGGACGACGGCCTCAACCGGCTGGTGGTGCGGGCGGGCATCGCCTGGCGGGACGTGGCGGTGCTGCGCGCCTACGCCCGCTACCTCCGCCAGACCGGCAGCGCCCTCAGCAACGAGTACCTCCAGGAGGCCCTCATCGCCCACCCTGAGGTCGCTTCCCTCCTGGTCCGCGCCTTCCACGTCCGCTTCGCCCCGATGGCCCCCGCCGGTCCCGAGGGAAAGGGCGGGTCGGTCGAGGAGCGGCGGGCCGGCGCCTGGGCTCGCCTGGCCGAGGAGACGGCGGCGGCGATCGATCAGGTGGCCAGCCTGGACCAGGACCGGATCCTGCGCAGCTTCCTCGGCCTGGTGGAGGCCACCGTGCGCACCACGGCCTTCCGCCCGGGGACCGACGGGGCGCCCCGGGCCTCCCTGGCCCTCAAGCTGGACCCCTCGCGGGTCCCCGGGCTGCCCCGGCCCCGCCCCGCCGTGGAGGTCTTCGTGTACAGCCCGCGGACCGAGGGGGTCCACCTCCGGGGCGGCCGGGTCGCCCGGGGCGGCATCCGTTGGTCCGACCGGCGGGAGGACTTCCGCACCGAGATCCTGTCCCTCATGAAGGCCCAGATGGTGAAGAACGCGGTCATCGTGCCGGTGGGCGCCAAGGGGGGCTTCGTGGTCAAGCGCCCCCCCGAGGACCCGGCGGCCCTCCACCAGGAGGTCGTCGCCTGCTACCAGACGCTGGTGGCAGGGATGCTCGATCTGAGCGACAACCTCGTGGGGGGCGGGGTGACCCACCCGCCCGAGGTCGTGCGCTACGACGGCGACGACCCCTACCTCGTGGTGGCGGCCGACAAGGGGACGGCCACCTTCTCGGACGTGGCCAACGCCATCGCCGTCGAGCGGGGGTACTGGCTGGGCGATGCCTTCGCCGCGGGGGGCTCGACGGGCTACGACCACAAGGCCCTGGGGATCACCGCCCGGGGGGCCTGGGAGGCGGTCCGCCGCCACTTCGCCGCCCTGGGCCAGGACGCCGACGCCGAGGAGCTCACGGTGGTGGGCATCGGCGACATGTCGGGGGACGTGTTCGGCAACGGGCTGCTGCGCTCCCGCCACCTGAAGCTCGTCGCCGCCTTCGACCACCGCCACATCTTCGTGGACCCCGACCCTGACCCCGGGGCGAGCTACCAGGAGCGGGCCCGGCTGTTCGACCTCCCCCGGTCCTCATGGGCGGACTACGACCCCGCCGCGTTGTCCCCCGGGGGCGGGGTGTTCTCCCGGGCCGCCAAGTCCGTCACCCTGTCGCTCGAGGCCCAGGCGGCGCTCGGGGTCGACGCCGACGTGCTCACCCCCGACGAGGTCATCCGGGCCATCCTCCAGGCCCCCGTCGACCTGCTGTGGAACGGGGGGATCGGGACCTACGTCAAGGCCGGCGCCGAGACCGACGGCGAGGTCGGGGACCGGACCAACGACGCGGTGCGGGTCGACGCCTCCGACCTGCGGTGCCGGGTGGTGGGCGAGGGGGGCAACCTGGGTCTCACCCAGGCCGCCCGGGTCGAGCTGGCCCTCGCCGGGGGGAAGGTCAACACCGACGCCATCGACAACGCCGGCGGGGTGGACTGCTCGGACCACGAGGTCAACATCAAGGTCCTCCTGGACGGCGCCGTCGCCGCCGGCGCCCTCCCCGGGGGCGAGCGGGACCGGTTGCTCGCCGACACGGCCGAGGAGGTGGCCGAGCTGGTGCTGGCGCACAACCGTCGCCAGACCCAGGCCCTGGCCGACACCGCGGCCGAGGCCCCCTCGCTGGTCGACGTCCACCGCCGGTACGTGCGGGCCCTGGAGCAGGAGGGGAAGCTCGACCGGGACCTGGAGCACCTGCCCACCGACGAGGCCCTCGACGACCGGGCGGCGGC
>DASQQH010000128.1:0-2180 GCA_035643555.1 Acidimicrobiales bacterium
CCCTCAGCGGCGCGGGCGGGACCGCCTCCCGGCGCCGCCGGCAACGGCGGCCGGGGAGCCATCGGGCCACGCGGCGGCGACCCGTCCCGTTCCCCACGGCCGGGGCGAGCACCCAGGGCCCGACGCGGGCCGACCGACGCGACCCGCCCGGGCGAGGGGAGCCGGTTTCCCGAGGACCACACGGCGAACGCCCACCGCTCGGGCCCGCTTCGATGACCGGACCGCGTGCCGGGCCACCCAGCCCAGCCAGCAAGGGGGTGCGACGGCGGCCGGGGCCCATCCCGACGCCGATTGGTCGGCGAGATGCTCCGGTCCCCTGCGAGGCCGTCCGGCACTCTCTGGTGGGGCGGTCGTGAGCCCTCCCCGCGGCATTGCCGGGAGACCGGCGCCGGCCGCGACGCCCGGGGCTGGGGCCCGTTCATAGCGGTCCCATGGGGATCACCGCCCGCGTCCCGCTCCGCCTCCGTGTGCTGGGGGTCGGCGCCGTCACGGCCCTCCTGGCGGTCGCCTGCTCGGGCAACAGCGGCTCGTCACCACCCGTGAGCGGCGGCCGGCCGCCGGCGTCCACCGCCGCGACCCCGACAACGGCGTCGCCCCGGGTGCCCCTCACCTGGACGCCGTGCGGCGGCCCGTACCAGTGCGCGAAGCTGCCCGTCCCCCTCAGCTACGCCCACCCGGCGGGCCCGACCATCGACCTGGCGCTGATCCGCCTGCCCGCCACCAATCCCGGCGCACGGGTCGGGGAGCTGGTGGTCAACCCCGGCGGGCCCGGCGCCTCCGGGGTGCGCCTGGTCCGCCAGGACGCATCGCTGTTCTCGCCGGCCCTCCGGCGCCAGTTCGACATCATTGGCTTCGACCCACGAGGTGTCGGAGAGAGCGCCCCCGTGCACTGCCAGAACGGTGACGCCCTGACCAGGTTTCTGGACCTCAACCCTGCCCCCGTCGACCCCGCCGGGGTGACCGCACTGGCCCGGGCGAGCCGCCAGTTCGCCCAGAGCTGCCTCGCCGGGAGCGGGCGGCAACTGCTGGCCAACGTGGGGACCGTGAACGCCGCCCGGGACATGGACCGGATCCGCGCCGCCCTTGGCCAGCCCAAGCTCACTTTCCTCGGCTTTTCCTACGGCACGTTCCTCGGCGCCACCTACGCGGAGGAGTTCCCCACCCGGATCCGAGCCATGGTCCTGGACGGCGGCGTCGACCCGGCCCTCGGCGCCCTCCAGAGCGATCTGCAGCAGGGGCAGGGCTTTGAAGGGGACCTCCACGACTTCCTCGCCCACTGCGGGGGCGACGCGACCTGCCCCCTCAACGGCGACCCCGGGGGCGCCCAGGCGGCCTTCACCAAGGCCCTGGCCCGCATCCGCCGCGGTCCCCCCCTGCCCACCGGCGGGCCGCGCCGCCTGCACGCCGGCGAGGGGTACTTGGGGATCGTGGCCGCCCTCTACGATCGCAGCACCTGGCCGGTCCTGGCCCAGGGCCTGGACCAGGTGCTGCACGGCACAGGGACCACCCTGCTCGCCCTCTCCGACGCCTACACCGAGCGCCAACCCGATGGCACCTACACCAACACCACCGCTGCCGACACCGCCATCACCTGCGCCGACCAGCCCGCGCCCCGGAACCTGTCGGCCTACCAGGCCGCGGCGGCCCGCTTCGCCAAGGTGGCCCCCACCTTCGGGGAGCTCGAGGCCTACGCCAGCCTGGTGTGCGCGTACTGGCCGATCCCGCCCACCGGCCACCCCCATCCCCTTCGAGCCCCGGGCTCGCCCCCGATCGTGGTGGTCGGCACCACCGGGGACCCGGCCACGCCCTACGGCTGGGCCGTGGCCCTGGCCCACCAGCTCGAGCACGGCGTGCTACTCACCCATGTGGGTGTGGGCCATACCGCCTACGGGGACAGTGGCTGTGTGCGTCACCACGTCGATGCCTACCTGATCAACCTGACCGTCCCCCCACCCGGCACGGTCTGTCACGGCTGAGCCGGTCGCAGAGGAGGAGCCGCCATGTCCACAACCCACGCCGACGCCGAGGCCGCCGGGGTCCCCGGGGCCTTCCCCGCCCTCCTCGCCGTTCGTCGCGGCGACCAGGTCGAGCGCCAGGTGACCGAGCTCGGCCCCGGCGACCTGCCCGAGGGTGAGGTCGTGGTGCAGGTGGCCTGGTCCAGTGTCAACTACAAGGACGCC
>DASQQH010000129.1:0-6960 GCA_035643555.1 Acidimicrobiales bacterium
GACCACCTGGTCGATGCCCGGGTCCTCCAGGGGCGACCGCCGTCGGCGGTGGGCCAGGGCCAGTCCCGCCACCCGACGGACGTCAGCCGGGCCGGCAACGCCCCGGCCCTCCCAGCCGGCCAGTGCCGCCGCCGCCCGGCAGATCACCAGGTCGGCCCGCAGGCCCTCGGCCCCGACGGCGACGCACAGGCTGCACACGGCCTCGACCAGCCCCTCGCCCAGGGGTGCCGGCGCTGCGGCGGCCAGTCGGTCCCGGAGGCCGGCCTGGGGCTGGCCCCAGGCCGCCTCGACGCCGACCGGGTCCGACTCGAAGGCCAGGCGCCGTCGCACCGCCTCGGCCCGCTCGTGGGGATCCGTGCTGGCCGCCACCTCCACGGCCAACCCGAACCGGTCCAGGAGCTGTGGGCGGAGCTCCCCCTCCTCGGGGTTCATCGAGCCGATCAGCACGAAGCGGCTGGGATGCGCGTGGGACACCCCCTCCCGCTCGACCCGGTTGACCCCGCCGGCGGCGACGTCGAGGAGGACGTCGACCAGATGGTCGGGCAGGAGGTTGACCTCGTCGACGTAGAGGACCCCGCCGTGGGCCGCCGCCAGGAGGCCGGGGCGGAACCGGACCTCGCCGCCGGTGAGCGCCGCTGTCACATCGAGGGTCCCCACCACCCGGTCCTCGGTCGCCCCCACCGGCAGCTCGACGAAGGGCGCCTGGCCCGGGAGGAGGAGGGCCAGGCCCCGGGCCAGGGTGGTCTTGGCCGACCCCTTCTGCCCCCGGAGCAGGACCCCGCCCAGGCCCGGGTCAACGGCGTTGAGCAGGAGGGCCAGCTTGGCCTCCTCGTGGCCCACCACGGCCGGGAACGGGTAGGGCCCCGGCGGCCCCGGGTGGGTGGGGGTGGTCCCCTCGGTCGGCCGGGACCTCTCGCTCATGACCGGTCCTCCTCCCACCCCTCGGCCTCCAGCACCGCCGCCCGCAGGGTCTGGAGGGACGACTCCGACGCCGACCACAGCCCCCGTTCGGCCGCCTCGAGCAGCCGCTCGGCGATCGCCGACAGGGCCCAGGGGTTGGCCTGCTCGAAGAACTT
The DNA here is from genome assembly GCA_035643555.1 of Acidimicrobiales bacterium. Taxonomy (GTDB): domain Bacteria; phylum Actinomycetota; class Acidimicrobiia; order Acidimicrobiales; family JAJPHD01; genus DASQQH01. Next base: position 1,077 of record DASQQH010000129.1, read on the forward strand.
GCGGACCTCCGCGTCCCCGACGTAGGCCGCGGTGACCCGCTCGTACATCCAGTCCTCCACGACCCCGGTGGTGGCGTCGTAGCCGAACAGGTAGTCCACGGTGGCCGCCATCTCGAACGCCCCCTTGTAGCCGTGGGCACGCATGGCCCCGATCCACTTGGGGTTGACCACCCTGGACCGCACGACCCTGGCCGCCTCCTCGGCGAGGGACCGCACACGGGGTCGGGCGGGGTCGGCGGAGTCCCCGAACCAGGCCAGGGGCGGGGCACCGGTGAGGGCGGTGACGGTGGCCACCATCCCGCCGTGGTCCTGGAGGTAGTCGTCGGAGTCGAAGATGTCGTGCTCCCGGTTGTCCTGGTTCTTGACCGCCACCTCGATGGCCCCGAATCGTCGGCGCATGGCGTCCCCCGCGGGTGCACCGACCACCGGGCGGCCCGGACCGCCCGCCCGCCGGTAGCCCCAGCCTCCCCAGGCCAGGTAGACCTCGGCCAGATCCTCGGGCCCCTGCCACTGCTGTGACTCGAGCAGGCCCAGCACCCCTGAGCCGTAGCCGCCCGGTGGGGGCCCGAAGATCCGCTCGTCCCCCAGCCCGGCCGCCCGCACCGGGTTCACCTCCGGGGGCTCGTCGAGGCCCGCCACCAGGGCCACGGCGTCGTCCACCAGGCCCATGACGTGGGGGAAGGCGTCGCGGAAGAACCCCGAGACCCGGAGGGTGACGTCCACCCGGGACCGACCCAGCTCCGAGGCCGGCACGGGCTCCAGGCCCACCACCCGCCCGGACTCCTCGGCCCACACCGGGCGCACCCCGAGCAGGGCCAGGGCCTCGGCCACGTCGTCGCCGGCGGTGCGCATGGCGGCGGTCCCCCAGACCACCAGCCCCACCGACGTCGGAGGCCGCCCGGTCTCCTCCACATGGCGGTCCACCAGCTGGTCGGCCAGGGCCTGGCCCACCGACCAGGCCAGCGGGGAGGGGACCGCCTTGGGATCCAGGGAGTAGAAGTTCCGGCCGGTGGGCAGGACGTGGGCCATCCCCCGGGAGGGGGCCCCGCTCGGTCCCGAGGGCACGCGCCGACCGGCCAGGGCGTCGAGCACCGCCCCCACCTCCCCGGTGGTGGCCCCCAGCGCCGGCACCAACCGGGCGCACACCCAGGCCAGGGTGGGGTCGAGGGACGTCCCCCCTGCGACGCCCACCTCTGCCACCAGGTCCGGGTCGGGGGAGGAGGGCCACCCGGCGGCCTGCAGCACCGACAGCCGGCGGCGGCACTCGGCCTCCACCCGGTCGAGGCCGACCCTCCCGGTGTCGGCCAGGTCGATCCCCAGCTCGTCGGCCACCGTCGCCCGCAGGGAGGGCACCTGCCCCTGGGGGAGACGGGTCAGGGCCGCCACCAGGTCCAGCTCCGCCTCGCCGCTCGGCGCTTGACCCAGCACGTGCAGCCCGCCCCGGATCTGGGCGTCCTTGAGCTCGCACAGGTAGCCGTCGAGGTGGACCACCAGGTCGTCGAAGGCCGGGTCGTCGAAGCCGGGGACGGTCCCGGCACCCTCCGCCGGGTCGAGGCCCAGGTCCCGGTGGATCCGGGCCTCGACCAGCTGGTCCCAGATCTGGGCCCGGATGGCGGGGAGCTTGTCCGGATCGAGCGCCGCCACCTGGGCGTGGGTGTCGAGGAGCGACTCCAGCCGGGCCAGGTCGTCGTAGGTCTCAGCCCGGGTCAGGGGGGGGACCAGGTGGTCGACGATCACCGCATGCGCCCGCCGCTTGGCCTGGGTCCCCTCCCCCGGGTCGTTCACCACGAAGGGGTAGACCAGGGGAAGGTCGCCCAGCACCAGGTCCGGCCAGCAGGTGGCGGCGAGCCCCACGGCCTTGCCGGGCAGCCACTCCAGGGTCCCGTGCTTGCCGACGTGGACCGCGGCCTGGGCGCCCCAGTCCTCGTCCAGCCACCGGTAGAAGGCCGCGTAGTGGTGGGTGGGGACCAGGTCGGGCGAGTGGTAGACCGCGGCGGCCCGGTCGCCGAAGCCCCGGGGCGGCTGGATGGTCACCAGCACGCCGCCCAGGTCCAGGCCGGGGAAGACCAGGTCCTGGCCCTCCACCCACACCGATCCCGGGGCGGGGCCCCACGTCTCGGCCAGCTGCTCCCGGCTGCGCGCCGGCAGCGCGGCGAAGCGGCGCTGCCAGGCGGCCCCGGTGCCGGGGCCGCTCACGCTCCTCGCCTCGCCCGGGGCCAGGGTGGCCTGCTCGTAGGGGCCCATGGCCTCGGCCAGCTCGGCCATGAGGGCGTCGCCGTCGGGGGGGATCCGGTCCACCCGGTACCCGGTCGCCGCCAGGGCGTGGAGCAGGGCGATGACCGAGGCCGGCGTGTCGAGCCCCACGGCGTTGCCCAACCGGCTGCGACGGGTCGGATAGGCGGACAGGACCAGGGCCACCCGACGCTCCCCGGGGGGGACCCGGTGGAGGCCGGCCAGCCGGGTGGCCAGGCCGGCCACCCGGTCCACCCGATCGGGGACGGTGCGGTAGGCGGTCACCGGCGACCCCAGCTCGTCGCCGTCGTCCACGGTCTCCTTGAACGAGAAGGGGACCCCCACGATGCGCCCGTCGAACTCGGGGATGGCGACGGCCATGGCCACGTCGAGGGGGGAGAGCCCCGCCGGGCTGGCGTCCCAGTCGGCGCTCGAGGCGGTCGCCGCCACGGCCTGGAGGACCGGCACCCCCAGCTCGGCCAGGTCGGAGGGGTCCCAGCCGTCCCCCTCCCCGTTCGCCGCCCCGGCGGCCAGGACCGTCGTCACCACGGCGTGGGCGCCGTGGCGGGCCAGGAGGTCCACCGCCGGGTGGCGCTCCTCGGCCTCGGCCTCGCGCCGCCGCAGCGAGTAGCACCACACGGCAACGGCATTGGCCCCCCGGGCCCGGATGGCCTCGCACAGGTCGGCCACGAACTGGGTGTTCCCAGAGATCAGGTGCGCCCGGTAGAAGACGACGCCCACCGTGGGCCGCTGGGGGTCGATCGACGGATCGCCCCACACCCCCACCGCCGGGACGCTCACCGGCGGGTCGTAGCCCACCCCGGCCCCGAGGAGGGTGTCCGCCAGGAACCGGAGGAGCCCCTCCAGGTTGGCCAGCCCGCCCTCCGCCAGGTAGGAGAAGGCCTGGGACCACACCGGCCCCGGCACGGTGGACGTCGCGGCCAGCTCGGCGTCGGGGCTGGCCTCCCCCCCGAAGGCCAACAGGGGCGTCCCGCTCTCCCGACACGCCCGGGCCAGCCCGTCGACGCCCTCCTCCCACGCCTGGCGGCCGCCGAGGAGGCGGACCACCACCGCCGCCACACCGGCCAGGCTCGGGGGGCCCGACAGGCCGGCGGGGTTGGCGGCCCGGATCGGCGGCAACCCCGCCGGAAGGCCCTCGGCGACCGAGCGCAGGGCGAGGATCTCGGTGTCGGCGTTGGTCAGGACCAGGATCATGGTGCTCCCTCGGCGATGACGGCCTCGACCCGGGACAGGTCCAGGTGGGTGGCCACCAGGTCGGCCAACCGGTCGGCCTGGGCGGCGCGAGCGGCGGCGAAGGACACGCCGGCGGGACGGAACCGCCGTCCCCGCCGACGCCCGACGTGGGCCAGGAAGGAGGCCCGGAAGCGGTCCTCCTCGAACAGCCCGTGGAGGTTGGTCCCGAGCACCCCTCCATCGCCGTCAACCGCGCCCTCGGGACCGACGCCGACGTCGTCGCTCAGCTCAAGCCACGGGCTGGCCCCGGGGCCAGCCTCCGGCCGGCCGTGGCGGATCTCGTAGCCGGTGACCAGCCGCGGCTGCCCCCCCACCCAGGCCCGGCCCCGCCGCAGGCGGGTGAGCTTGTCGGGACCGAAGGTGGTGACCACGTCCAGCCACCCGAGGCCCCCCACCTTCCCCCGACCGGACTCGACCTCGTCGACGATGGCCCGACCCAGCATCTGGTAGCCCCCGCACACCCCGAGCACCAGCGTCCCCCGGTCCCGGGCCCGGCGCAGGGCCACGTCCAGGCCCTGGTCGCACAGCCAGGTGAGGTCGGCCACCGTGGCCTTGGAGCCGGGGAGGATGACCAGGTCAGGGTCCCCGAGGGCCGCCGGGTCCGCCACCAGGCGGACCGACAGCCCCGGCTCCAGGGACAGGGGGTCGAGATCGGTGAAGTTGGCAAGGCGGGGGAGGCGGATGGCCGCCACGTCCAGGCCGTCGGCGAGCGGCGGTCCGACGGGAACGGGGCGGGGCCCCTCCAGGGCCAAGGAGTCCTCGGCGTCCAGGTGGAGCCCGGGGGCGTGGGGGATCACCCCCAGGGTGGGCACACCCGAGCGCGCCTCCAGCTCCGCCAGCCCCGGGCCCAGGAGGGCCGGGTCGCCGCGGAGCTTGTTGATGATGAAGCCCCGCACCAGGCCCCGGTGCTCGGGAGGGAGCAGGGCCACGGTGCCGTGCAGGGCGGCGAAGACCCCGCCCCGATCGATGTCACCCACGATGAGGGCGGGCAGGCCGGCCGCGGCGGCCACCGTGAGGTTGACGATGTCGTCCAGGTTGATCTCCGCCGGACTCCCCGCCCCTTCGCAGACCACGACGTCGAAGCGGGCCCGCAGGCTGGCCAGGGCCTCCAGGACCACCCCCAGCAGCCGCGGCTTCTCCTCCTGGTAGGCCGCCGCGTCCAGATGGGCCTCCGGGCGCCCGAGGACGACCAGCTGGCTGGTGCGCTCGCCGGTGGGCTTCAGCAGCACCGGGTTCATGGCCACCTCCGGGGTGACCCCGGCGGCGAGCGCCTGGACCCCCTGGGCCCGGCTGATCTCGTGTCCCGAGGGGCACACCAAAGAGTTCAGGGCCATGTTCTGGGCCTTGAACGGTGCCACCCTGACGCCACGGCGAGCCAGCAGCCGGCACAGCCCGGCCACCACCTGGCTCTTGCCCACGTCGCTGGCGGTACCGCAGACCATCACCCCGCCCCTCACCGGGCCCGCCCCCCTGCCAGGGCGGGGCCAAGCGCCCGGTCCAGGCGGGCCAGCCCCTCGGGGCCGGGGACGGCCAGGCGGACCGTCCCCGCCAGCCCGAAGGAGGCGCAGTCCCGCACCAGCACCCCCTCCGCCGCCAGCGTGTCCCGGAGGCCCCACGCCTCCTCCACCAGGACCCAGGGGGCCTCGGAGGGCAACGGGGACAGCCCGTGGGCCGACAGCAGTGCCACCAGCTGGCCCCGCAGCTCGGCGAGGCACCGCGCCCACCCGGGCAGGTCCACCGCCGCCAGGAGCTCGGGGAGTGCCTCGGCCGCCAGGGCCCCCACCGACCAGCAGGCCTGCCGGCCCCGGAGGGCGGCCACCAGGGCCTCGTCCCCCAGCACGTAGCCGAGCCGCAACCCCGGGCAGGCCAGCAGCTTGGTCAGGGACCCCACCACGACCGCCCCCCGCTCGGCGTCTCCCCGGGTCCAGGAGCCGGTCGCCAGCGGGTAGAAGGCCTCGTCCCACACCCCGGCGACCTCGTCGGGGGCCGCCAGCAGTCCCCCCGGGGTGCGGGGATTGGACCGCCAGGAGGGCCCCGTCGGGTCCAGTCGGGCCAGATGGCGCCGGTACAGGGAGAACTCGGGCTCCTCCACCCAGCCTCGCCCCTGTTCGGCCGCCACCAGGGCGATGGCCTCCGCACCCCCGTTGGTGAGCAGCACCCGCTCGGGCGCCACCCCGATGGCGGCCGCCAGGGCAGCGGTCGCCGCCGCCGGGTCCGGGTACCGCCCGAGCGCGTCCAGGTGGCGGCCCACCACCGCCCCCGGGTGGGGGGCGAGGGGGTTGAGGGTCGCCGAGAGGTCCAGCACCTCCCCCGGTGGCACGCCGAGCGCCCGGGCCAGGGCGGCCCCGTCGCCGCCGTGGGCACCGGGGGCGGGCGGCACCAGGGCCCGGCTCATGCT
>DASQQH010000130.1:0-3496 GCA_035643555.1 Acidimicrobiales bacterium
AAGGCCAACGCCGTCATCCCGAGCGACACGGCGACCGGCATGACCGGCGACCGCCCCCCGACGACGGGCCCACGGGGCGCTCCGGGCAGCCGGGACCGGTGCCCTGGCCGGTGTCGGCCACACGGCCTCGCCCCGGGCGGGGGTCGACGATCCCTCCGGCCACGCCCGCGCTGTCGAGCTCCATGGCGGGGAGAACGGCGGGTGGCGGCGGTGTGGGAGGATCCGGGGCATGAGCGTGGTGCGGATCAACGCCATCGAGGTGCCCCCCGAGCGAGCCGAGGAGCTGGCCGCCCGCTTCGCGGCCAGGGCCGGGCAGGTGGAGGAGACCGACGGCTTCGAGGAGTTCCAGCTCCTGCGGCCGACCGACGGGCGGGAGACGTGGCTTGTCTACACCCGGTGGCGGGACGAGGAGGCGTTCCAGGCCTGGGTCTCCTCCCCGGCCTTCCAGGCCGGCCACGCCCACGCCGAGGGCCACGGAGGTCCCGTCGCCACCGGGTCGGCGCTTTGGTCCTTCGACCTCGCCCAGCACGCCGTGGCGAACTCCTCCCCCCGTGCCTGAGCCCGGGGGTGGGCCCCGGTGGCTCAGTGGAGGAGGGCCGCCACGTCCCGGGCGATGAGGACGCCGATGAAGGCGATCACCAGGACGTAGATAGCCGTCACCGCCCACCGCCACCGGTGGTCGGCCGCCCAGAACCGGCGGACGGCCACCACGTCGTAGCCGATCGCCACGGCGCCGAGGGGGATCCCGATGTAGGGACCGATGGTGGCCGCGACGCCCAGCACGATCGTGACGATCGGCAGCACCACGTAGGTGAGCAGGCACCGGGTGGCCGACAGGAGTATTGAGAAGCTGAACAGCCGCTCCGCGTTGCGCTCCTCGGCGGCCCCCGACCGCTCGGGGACCCGCAGCAGCGAGCGCATCACCCGGTCTGGGGCCGGTCTGGCCCTGGGCCCGGTCTCGGGAGCGGCCACTGCCTGCTGCGCCATGGCACCAACGCTACGCCGGCGGGCGACCGAGCTCAATGCGCCTCCCCGGCCCCCGGGGGGGCTAGAGCTTGACGACCGGGCAGGTGAGGGTGCGGGTGATGCCCTCGATCAGCTGGAGCCGGCTCACGATGAGCTTGCCCAGCTCATCGACGGAGGAGGCCTGGGCCCTCACGATGACGTCGTAGGGGCCGGTGACGTCCTCGGCCGTCACCACGCCCTCGATCTGTGCCACCTCGCTCGCCACTTGAGCCGCCTTGCCGACCTCGGTCTGGATGAGCACGTATGCGACCACGGCGTCGGTCACGAATGGCCTCCTCCTGACGGGTGAGCCCGCATCCTAGTCACGGTCCTTCGCCGTCTGCCGGCCGGCGTCACCGCCCCGGACCGCCAGGCTGTGGGCATGGTGCCCCTCATCCCTCGTGCCGTGCTGTTCGGGAACCCCGAGCGCAGCAGCCCCCGGCTGTCCCCCGACGGCCGACGCCTGGCCTGGATCGCCCCCGCCGGGGGGGTGCTCAACCTCTGGGTGGGCCCCCTCGGTGGCGACCGCTCGGCCCTGGGGGAGGCGGTGGCGGTGACCGACGACCGGGACCGGGGGGTCCGGACGTTCCTGTGGGCCCATGACGGGCGTCACCTGGTGTTCCTCCAGGACCGGGGGGGTGACGAGAACTGGCGGGTGCGCGACGTCGACCTGGCGGCCCTCGACCTCGAGGGGCCCCGGCCACCGACCCCCGGGTCGCTGGACGCGGCCAGCAGGGACCTGACCCCCTTCGAGGGGGTGGCCGCACAGCTGATCGCCGTCGACCGGTACCACCCCGAGGAGCTCCTCGTCGGGCTCAACCGGGACAACCCCGAGCTCCACGACGTCTACCACCTGGACCTCCCCAGCGGGGCGTTGACCAAGGTGGTGGACAACCCGGGCATGGTGGGCTGGGTGGCCGACGCGGCGCTGGTCGTGCGGGCCGGTGTCGCCCCCCAGCCCGACGGTGGGTTCGTGCTGCAGGTGCGGGAGGGGGACGGCGATCCCTGGCGTCCCCTGCTGGAGGTGCCGGCGGAGGACGCGCTCACCTCGTTCCCGGTCGCCTTCGACCGCAGCGGCACGCGTCTGCTCGTGGTGACCTCGGTGGGGGCGAACACCGGCCGGCTGGTGTGGGTGCACCTGGCCGACGGCACCGAGGAGGTGATCGCCGAGGATCCGGCGGCCGACGTGAGCGGGGTGGACCTCGACCCCGAGACCCGGGAGCCCCGCGTCGTCACCTGGGTCAAGGACCGGGTGGTGCACCGGGCCCTGGACCCGGCGGTGGGCGAGGACCTGGCGGCCATCTCGGCCTGCCACCCGGGGGACCTGGCGGTGGTGAGCGAGGACGACGCCGACACCAGGTGGCTGGTGGCCTTCACCAACGACGCGGGCCCCGTGCCCTACTTCGCCTACGAGCGGTCGACCCGGTCCGCCCGGCTGCTGTTCGAGCACCAGCCGAGCCTGGGCGAGTACCGGCTGGCGGCCATGGAGCCGGTGCGGTGCGAGTCCCGGGACGGCCTTGACCTGCACGGGTATCTCACCTTCCCCCCGGAGGTGGAGCGTCGCGCCCTGCCCACGGTGGTCCTCGTCCACGGTGGCCCGTGGGCCAGGGACGCCTGGGGGTTCGACCCCGAGGCCCAGTGGCTCGCCAACCGGGGCTACCTCTGCGTCCAGGTCAACTTCCGGGGCTCGACGGGGTTCGGCAAGGCCTTCGTCAACGCCGGGGACCGGGAGTGGGGAGGGCGGATGCAGGACGACCTGCTCGACACCCTTGCCTGGGTGGTGGCCCAGGGGTACGCGGACCCGGACCGGGTGGCGATCTACGGCGCCTCCTACGGCGGGTACGCCGCCCTCGTGGGCGCCGCGTTCACCCCCGAGGTCTTCGCCTGCGCCGTCGACGTCGTGGGCCCGTCCAACCTCGCCACGCTGATCGAGTCGATCCCCCCCTACTGGGCCCCCCTGGTCGCCCAGTTCCACCGCCGGGTGGGGGACCCCCGGACCGACGAGGCGTTCCTGTGGGCCCGCTCGCCGCTGTCCCGGGCCCGGTCCATCACCATCCCCCTGCTGATCGCCCAGGGCGCCAACGACCCCCGGGTGAAGCAGGCGGAGTCCGAGCAGATCGTGGCCGCCCTCCGGGAGGCGGGGATCGACCACGAGTACCTGGTCTTCCCCGACGAGGGCCACGGGTTCGCCAAGCCGGAGAACCGGCTCCGGTTCTACGCCGCCGCCGAGGCCTTCCTGGCCCGGCACCTGGGGGGGCGCGCCGAGCCCTGAGGCCCTCAGCCCCGCCGCCGGGGGACTCGGGTGGCCGCCCCCAGGCTGAGCAGGGCCCCGACCACCGCCGGGGCCATGACCAGGTGGGCCGAGCCGGTGGCGTCGGCGGCCAGCCCACCCAGCACCGGCAGGACGAAGGCCAGGGAGTAGCCCACGCTGAACATCCCCGCCGACAGCTGGGCGACGTCCTCCTGGGCCCCCCAGATCGGTGGCAGGGCC
>DASQQH010000131.1:0-7943 GCA_035643555.1 Acidimicrobiales bacterium
GACGGACGAAAGACGGACGAAACGGACAGGCAGCAGATGCAGCGGAGGTCGGGTAGCCCCCTGAGCAGGCCATATTCAAGCAGCCCCAACGGGGTTCGAACCCGTGTCTCCACCTTGAGAGGGTGGTGTCCTAGGCCGCTAGACGATGGGGCCAGAACCACGTCGAGCCTATCCGGCGCCACCCCCACGGGCGACCCCAGGAGGGCCCTCTGTGTCAGTGGCCCCTCCCTCCGGGGCTAGCCTGAGGCACACCCAAGCGAGTTCACCACCAGCCAAGAAGGGGGAGGCCCGTATGGCGGCGCTGACCAAGATCATCCTGGAGGAGTCCGAGCTCCCCACCCGCTGGTACAACATCGTCCCGGACCTGCCGGCGCCACCGCCTCCTCCGCTGCACCCGGCCACCCTCCAGCCCCTGGGACCCGACGACCTGGCCCCCCTCTTCCCCATGGACCTGATCCTCCAGGAGGTGTCACAGGACTCCTTCATCGAGATCCCCGAGGAGGTCCGGGACGTCTACCGGCTGTGGCGACCCACACCCCTGTACCGGGCCCACCGCCTCGAGCGAGCCCTCGGCACGCCGGCCCGCATCTACTACAAGTACGAGGGGGTCAGCCCGGTCGGGTCCCACAAGCCCAACACCGCCGTCCCCCAGGTCTTCTACAACGCCCGCCAGGGCGTCCGCCGTCTCACCACCGAGACCGGGGCCGGCCAGTGGGGCAGCGCCCTGTCGTTCGCCTGCGCCGTGTTCGGGGTGGAGTGCGAGGTGTGGATGGTGCGGGCCTCCTACGAGCAGAAGCCCTACCGCCGCTCGATGATGCAGACCTACGGGGCCACGGTGCACGCCAGCCCCTCGGAGGCCACCACCTCAGGCCGCAAGGTCCTGGCCGACGACCCCGACAGCCCGGGCAGCCTGGGTATCGCCATCAGCGAGGCCGTCGAGGTGGCCGCCGGCGACCCCGAGACCCGCTACTCGCTCGGCAGCGTGCTCAACCACGTCCTGCTCCACCAGACGGTGATCGGGGAGGAGGCCATGGCCCAGCTGGCCACGGTGGGCGAGGCGCCCGACGTCATCGTGGGATGCACCGGCGGGGGCTCCAACTTCGCCGGGCTGGTGTTCCCCTTCCTCCGGGAGAAGCTGGCCGATCGAGCGAGCCCCCGGATCGTCGCCGTGGAGCCCACGGCGTGTCCCTCCTTCACCCGGGGCAGGTACGCCTACGACTACGGGGACACCGGCGGCCTCACGCCCCTCATGAAGATGCACACCCTGGGGCACGACTTCATCCCCGACCCCATCCACGCCGGGGGCCTGCGCTACCACGGGATGTCCCCCCTGCTGTCCCACATCTACGAACTCGGGCTCATCGAGGCTCAGGCCCAGCCCCAGACGGCGTGCTTCGAGGCCGGGGTCACCTTCGCCCGCAACGAGGGCATCATCCCCGCGCCTGAGCCCACCCACGCCCTCGCCACCGCCATCGACGAGGCGCGCCGCTGCGCCGAGACCGGCGAGGAGAAGGTGATCCTCACCGCTCTCTGCGGCCATGGCCACTTCGACATGAGCGCCTACGACCGGTATCTCGCCGGGAACCTGGTCGACTACGAGTACCCGGCGGCGAAGGTGGACGCCGCCCTCACCCGCCTTCCCAACCCCGACCTGTAGGCGCCCTTCGAGGGGACCGGCGCCCGACGCGACCGTGCCCCGGCGGGAACCGCCGGGGCACGTCAGTCCGCTTCGAGCTCGGGGGGGAGGACTCGAACCCCCAATGGCAGGGCCAGAACCTGCTGTGTTGCCAATTACACCACCCCCGACCGACCTCAACCGGCCACGTTAGCGCATCCGCTCCCAGGGCCCGACCGCTCCCAGTGCCCGGGAGCCACCGACCCCGTGCATCCAGTTGCTGAGCCGCCCGTAGCCCACCACCCGGCCGATCGCCACCGCCAGGGTCTCCCGGCCGAAGTACGCCCAGGCCTGCCCGCCGCGGATGGGCGAGGTCCTGCTCGGCGCCGGGTGCGGGGCGAGGCCGAGCCGATCGGACATGGAGACGATCCGCTCCTCGTGGAAGGGGTTGGACACCAACAGGACCTCGGTCAGGTTGTGGGGGACCAGATACCCCGCCGCCTGGGACAGCGACTGCCAGGAGTCACGGCCGGCGACCTCGGCCACGATCGCCGACGCGGGCACCCCCCGCTGCTCCAGCCAGGCGGCCGACGCCTCCGCCTCGGTGTAGTTGTCCCCCGGCTCCTTGCCACCGGTGACGACGATGTCGGGGGCCCGATGGGCGCGCCACAGGGCGAGAGCCTGGCCCAGACGGGAGGCGAGCTCGGGTGACGGCCGCCCGTTGTACTGGGCCGCGCCCATCACCAGGATCACCTGTGCCGGCCGGGTGTCGTTGCGCCGGGAGGTCCACCAGACCTGGGCCGCGGTGACCAGGACGTAGCCCACCGCCAGGACCACCAGGGCCGTCAGGCCCCGACCCAGCCACCGCAGGCCCCGGCGCACCGGACGGGGCCGGCGACGGGCCGGGGCGTCGGGGTTCTCGGGGCCGGTGGCGCGACGGCGGCCCGGGGTGGTGCTGACCATCGGGGGTTCACTCGCCGGGTTGGCCCAGGTCGGCCCGGGCGGTGGCCAGGCGCTCGAGGACCGGGCCCCTGCCCAGGACCTCGAGGGACTCGAACAGCGGCGGTCCCACCCGGCGACCGGTCACCGCCACCCGGATCGGCGCCTGGATCCTCGCCAGCTTGGCGTCCTCGTCGGCTGCCAGGGCCTGGGTCGCCTCGTGCAGGGCGGGAGCCTCCCAGGGACAGGACCGGTAGACCTCGCCGGCGCGCCCGAGCACCCGTCTGGCCCCGGCCGGATCCTTCGCCATGACCCGTTCCCAGGAGTCGGGATCCCGCTCGGGTCGGGGGAGGAAGACGAAGTCGACCATGCCGGGCACATCGCCCAGCACCTCCACCCGCTCCTGGACCAGGGGCGCCAGGCGGGCAAAGGCCTTGGCGTCGTAGCGCTCCGGGGGCCAGGGACCCCGGGCGAGAAAGGGCTGGGCCGCCTCGATGAACGCCTCGGTGCTCAGGGAGCGGAGGTAGATCCCGTTGAAGTGCCGCAATTTCACCACGTCGAACGCCGCGGCGGCGTGGGTGACGTCCTCCAGGGCGAACTGGGCGACGAGCTCGTCCCGGTCCAGCACCTCCTCGTCCCCGTGGGGGCCCCACCCCAGGAGGGCCAGGTAGTTGACCATCGCGTCCGGGAGGTAGCCGGCCTCCCGGTACGACTCGACCGCCACCGGGTCCCGGCGCTTGGACAGCTTCTGGCGGCGCTCGTTCACGAGCATCGGCAGGTGGGCGAACACCGGCTCGGGCCCGGCGCCGAGGGCACGCCACAAGAGGAGGTACTTCGGCGTGTTGGGGAGGTGGTCCTCACCCCGGATCACGTGGGAGATGGCCATGTCGGCGTCGTCGACGACGTTGGCCAGGAGAAACAGGGGGGCACCGCTGGACTTCACGAGCACGAAGTCGTCGATGCTCTCGTGCGCCACCACCACCTCCCCCCGGACGACGTCGTGCACGGTCGTGGCACCACCGTCGGGGACCCGAAACCTCAGTGCCCGACCGGGCCCCGGGCCCAGCCCGCGGTCCCGGCACCACCCATCGTAGCCCGGCGGGCCGCCCCGTTGCCGGGCTCGGGCCTCCACCTCCTCCCTCGAGCACGCACACCAGTACGCTGCCCCCGCGGCGGCCAGACGCCGGGCGGCGTCGTCGTACAGGTGGCGCCGCTCGGACTGGCGGTAGGGCCCCTCGTCCCAGTCGAGGCCCAGCCAGGACAGGGCCTGGCAGATCCCCTGGACCCACTCCTCGCGACCCCGCTCGGTGTCGGTGTCCTCGATGCGCAGGATGAAGGTCCCCCCCTGCCCCCTGGCCACCAGCCAGTTGTAGAGGGCGGCCCGGGCGGTGCCCACGTGGAAGTAGCCGGTCGGCGACGGCGCGAGCCTGACCCGGGGGCCGCCGGTCATCGTGGGGCGTAGCTGTAGAAGCCCCGCCCGGCCTTCCGGCCCAGCAGACCCGCCTGGCACATGCGGTTGAGCAGGGGCGGGGGCGCGTAGAGGGGCTCCTTGAACTCCGCGTAGAGCGACTCGGCAACGGCCTTGGTCGTGTCCAGCCCGATCAGGTCGCCCAGCGCCAGGGGCCCCATGGGATGGGCACAGCCTCTCACCATGCCGGCGTCGATGTCCTCGGCGGTGGCGAACCCGGACTCGAGCATGCGCACGGCCGAGAGGATGTAGGGGATGAGGAGGGCGTTGACGATGAACCCCGCCCGGTCCTTGGCCCGGATGACCCGCTTGCCCAGGGTGTCGGTGGCCACGGCCTCCGCCCGGCTGGCCGTGTCCTCACCGGTGAGCAGGCAGGTCACCAGCTCCACCAGCGGCAGGACCGGCACCGGGTTGAAGAAGTGCATCCCGATGACCTGGTGGGGACGCTCGGTCGCCATGGCCAGCTTCATGATCGGGATGGAGGAGGTGTTCGAGGCCAGGATGGCATCGGGATCGGCCACCACCTTGTCGAGGGCGGCGAAGGCCTCCAGCTTCGCCTCCTCGGCCTCCACGATCGCCTCCACGACCAGGTGGCGGTCCGCCAGGATGTCCCGGTCGCCGGTGAAGGTGATCCGGGACAGGGCCAGGTCCCTGCCCTCCTGATCGAGCTTGGCGCCCTTCAGGGCCCGGTCCAGGGAGGAGGTCACCCGCTGCCGCGCTCGCTCGGCAGCGTCGTCATCGGCCTCCACCACGGCCACCTGCAGGCCCGCCCTGGCGCAGATCTCGGCGATGCCCGACCCCATCAGCCCGCAACCCAGCACCCCGACCCGCTCGATCTCGGTCATGGGGCCACCCTACTGACCGCGACGCCGGGCAGGGCGCCGGGCACCGCCGGCCAGGGAACCCGGCCTCAGGCCCCGGTGGGCGGGCGGAGACGGCCGCTGACCCGGGTCTCCCCGCCGTCCACCACCCACAGGTCGAGCTCCCCGGGTGCCTCGACACCCACCACCTCGACCTGGGAGGCGGCGGAGATGGGGCTGCGGTACTCGAGCTCGGCCCGGGCCGGGGCGGCGCCGCCCCACCGACGGGCCACCTCCTCTTCCACCATCTCCCAGGGCACCGCGTTGTTGACGTGACCGTAGGCGTCGAGATCGCTCGACCGCAGGGCGAAGGGCCGGCCCGGCAGGTCCGGGCGGTCTCGGTGGTGGAGACGGGCCCCCACCCGGCGACCCTCGGCCGACGCCTCGTAGTGACGCAGGAACGCCTCCGAGAGGGGGGCCGGGCGGCCCCGGGCCAGGTCCATGCACACCCAGGTCGATGCGGCCTCCACCGAGCTCCCCCGGTCCCCCCACAGGGAGGTGCGCCGCTCCGCCCACCGGGGGCCGGTCCCCGAGCAGAACGTCACCAGCTCCACCCGCTCGCCCAGGGCCGGGAGCTGGGCGACCCGGACCTCGGTCCGGCGCGCCAGCCACGCCACGGGCTCATCCAGGCCGGTGTCCTCCAGATCGGCCACCGCCACGTTGGCCAGGTAGCGGGCCAGGGCGTCCAGGCGGAGCCGCCCGGCGGGGGTGGTCTCCTCGGGCTGGACCCGGCGGCTGGCGGCATAGGTCCGCCCGTGCGCTGGGACCGCCACCAGCTCCTGATCAGGAAAGGTGTGGACCACGAACGGTGAGCGTAGGGGCCGGGCGTCCGCCACCCCCCCCGGGCGTCTCAGCCGATCGGGTGGGGCATGCTCGGGTACTCCTGGAGCGCACGCACCACCGTGCGCACCAGCACGTGGGGGCGAGGCGTGCCCCGCTGGGGCGTGGCCGCCAGTCGTAGCTCCAAGGGCTGGAGGGCGAACCGCTGGATGTCGGCCACCGAGGTCCCGTAGCGGGCCGCGGCGCAAAGGATCTCCTCGGCCAGGTAGGCCGTGGCCGCCGCCCACGCCTGGTCACCGGCACCCGGGTTCCGGGAGAGCTCGCCGAGGCCGTCCTCGCTCAGGTGGCACAGGGAATTGAGCCGCGCCCACAGTGGGACGGTGGCCCCCACCGACTCCAGGTAGCCGGCGTAGCCGCCCAGCAGGAACGCGGCGCACTCCTCACCCACGGGCCAGGCGGCCGCGGCCTCGATGGGGATCGGCTCGGGCCGGTCCGCCCCCTTCCGTCGAGCGATCCTCCTGAGCCACGACCACATCGCAGATGCCTCCTACGGACCAGCGCCCGATGACGTCTCCCATGAATCGCTTTCCCGCTCGGCCACCTGCCAAAACGCGACGTCGTCCCCAACCCGTCACGGTCGTGGTGAGTGGCGTCTGGCGGACCTCTTGTGACCACCCCCACGCCGTGGCCCGCCTCGGCCGAGGGCGCCCGGGTGGGGCGCGTCCCCTCGTGCCGGCGAGAATCGCCGGGGATCTTGACCGGCGATGCGCTTCCACGACGGTGCGCTAGCGTCGCAGCGCCCCCACGGCCCGCCAGTAGATGATCGCGTCCTGACCGTCCACCGCGCCGGGGATCCTGCCGATCTCCCGCCACCCCAGTCCCTCATAGAGCCCACAGGCGGGGTTGGTGGCAAAGACCAGATTGAACTGGAGGGCGTCGAAACCGAGGGACGGCGCCCGCTCGGCGGAATCCTCGACCAGGGCGCGCCCCACCCCTCTCCCCCGGTACTCGGCTGCCACCACGTAGCCGGCATTGGCGATGTGGGCGGCGCGCCCGGGAAAGTTCGGCTTCAGGTAGTAGGCGCCGACGAGGCGATTGTCCACCCGGGCGGCAACCACGGCGGTCACCGGCCGCACCCAGGTGGCCTCGAAGTCATTGCGGGTCAGCGGGGCGGCGTGGGGGTAACCGTCGCCGGCCGCCACCACCTCGGCGAACACCACGAAGAGGTCCTCGAGTTCGCTCGCGGCCAGGGGGCCGATCTCGACCTCCATTCCCCCGGTCGTGGCGACCATACGGGTTGCCCGCCCCGTTCTGCCCTGCTCTTCCACCGACGCCGTCACCGGCCTCTACCGTAGGTCGACTTGCCCAGGCGATGCAGGCACAACCACCACAGGTGGCCACCTCCGCCTGAAATGTCGCCCCATCCCGTGCCCCGCGCTCAGAACCGCTCGGTCACGGTCTTCAGCTGCAGGAACGCCCGCAGGTAGTCGGGAGCCCCGGACTTGACGTCCGTACCGGACAGGTTGAACCCCCCGAAGGGCTGCACCCCGACCAGGGAGCCGGTGATCTTGCGGTTCACGTACAGGTTCCCGACCTGGAACGACCGGCGCGCCTCGTCCACGCGGTCCCGGCGCCGGGTGTAGACGCCGCCGGTCAGGCCGTAGTCGCTGTCGTTGGCGATGCGCAGCGCCGTCCCCCAGCTGGACGCCCGGAGCACGGCCAGCACCGGCCCGAACACCTCCTCCCGGGCGAGGCGGCCATGTGCGAGAACCTCGTCGACGACGGTGGGCTCGACGAACCAGCCTCCCGGGTCCCCCGTCTGCCCGCCGGCCACGATCCGCCCCTCGGTCCGGGCCAGGTCCAGGTACGAGCGCACCTTGTCGTACTGGGCCTCGCTGATCAAAGCGGCCACGTCGGTGGCGGGGTCGGCGGCGTCCCCCAGCCGCAGAGCCCGGGTGCGGGCCACGACCCGCTCGAGGAGGGCGTCGTGGACGTCGTCCACGACGATGAGGCGGGAGCAGGCCGAGCACTTCTGGCCCTGGTAGCCGAAGGCCGAGGCCACCACCCCGTCGGCGGCGGCATCGAGGTCCGCCGTCTCGTCCACGACGATGGCGTCCTTGCCGCCCATCTCGGTCACCACCCGCTTGAGGAAGCGCTGCCCCGGGAGCACCCGGGCGCCCAGCTCGTGGATCCGCTTGCCGACCTCCACCGAGCCGGTGAAGCTGATGAACCGGGTCTGGGGGCTGGTCACGAGGTGCTCGCCCACCTCGAGGTCGGGCCC